>CAZRZM010000055.1:15532-16872 GCA_964604575.1 uncultured Acetatifactor sp. | reverse complement strand
GTATACAGGTAAATCCACGAGATTACAAATGCGGGGTCATTACATATTGTCTGTTGCAACGTTTTTGATTATATGGGGGCATATCTATACATATGATAGAAAAAATGTGTAAGGAATATAAAAAACGTAAAGGTGGTAGGAAATGACACTCCGTAGAAATATGGTATAGGAGCTTACATTGGAAGACATTAGGGAAAATATCGTAATTATCAAAATCAACAAGTCGTATCGTGAGGGTATGAGTGAAACTGAGCTGTATGACGTGACACGGGGCTGCTGGAAGAGAAAGATTGCCAGTGTAGAGAAGGCAGACTATGCTTTGGCCGTTGTTTATGGGATTGTGAAAGAAGTATATCAGATAGATAAATGGTTTCCAGCCGAAAATGAGGTGCGGGAAACCATTCCCTACAATGAAGCAGTTGATGCTGGCAGAATTATATTCAAGGGCAGGACTGCTAATGAGGAAATCAGAAAAAAATATTTGGATCATTCAGTGGCAGGGCTTTTTAAAAGAGGGGAGGTCGCTCCTGTTAAAGTAATATTGAAACCACAAGAGATAGGAATATTATGAAAATTCCCGCGAGGAATATTGAGAGGTTGAGACATAAGGGGTAACTGGACAGGATACAGGACTGCTGTAAGGAGACGGAGTCAGATATTTTGTTTCAGGCAGGAACTGATGCACGAATAAGATGTGGCAGACCTTGAAAAATTCAAGGTATAAAGCGATGAGAGGTACAACATGCATGAAGAATGTTAATTTCCCGCTTGACGGGCTGCCAGGTATAGATGAATTAAATAATCTGCTTCAGAACATGATAGAATCAGGTGGAAACTTTATCAATTATATGATGAAAAGTCATGATAATAAAAAAATGATACCGGATACATATGGTTGTGAAAGTCTTTTTGTGATTTTTTTATAAATGATGAGATGGGAGAAGATTTCCTACTGATTGCAAGGGATTTTTACACTCATGAATTTGCAAATATTCCAGAATACCAAGATGTAGAGTATTTTGATATTTATTCTGGTGAAGATCGGCCGGAGCTGATGTTTAACAGGTTTACGCTTGGTCTGATGATGAACGCAGTAAATAGCGGAAGCGAATATACGAAAGCTTTGTTTTTATATTTGCATAAAACATATTACAAAAAGGAATACCGGACGCTCAAAAAATTTAGCACGATGTCACTCAGTGAACTGCTGGCATTGGCAAAGCCGGAAGGAAGAAGATGTCTTTACTATGCAAATCTGTCAAGGGTTCTATGTATGGCGTCAATATATGGCATTAAAATTGCTGAGGAATGTAATGTTGTATATGGAATCTTAAATGAAT
>CAZRZM010000055.1:0-15522 GCA_964604575.1 uncultured Acetatifactor sp. | reverse complement strand
TTAAGCGGTGGGTATTTGTTTGATGGAGCTGTGGGTGAAAGCTTTAAGGATTGCCGAAAGGAAATAGATGAACGTTTCAGTCAGAAGAAATTATATTCCCTTGATGCAAAGATGTCGAAATTCCTCGGAAATGTATTTCAATGGTTGGGATACAGTCCGGAATATGCAGATTGGTGTGATGAAAACGACAGAGGTGTGGAAGATCGCCTTGCCATTGTGCTGGCCATATTGAAGAAAACTTTTCCCAAAAGCAATAGGGAATATTCCGCAGAGGAGCTTACGCTTTATGGAATGATCCTTCATTGTGCAAGTGCAATGACATGCAGTTCGTCATGGCTGGCTGAAACGCTCAGGACATTGGCTTATGGAGAATCCGGAATATTTTATTATGATGAATTTCCGCCGATGTTTCATCCGGAGGATGTACAGGTCAAGACTGCCAGACCAGAGAATGTTAAAACAGAAAGGCAAGTAAAGGATTTCACGGAACATGCCGGAACAGAAGGATGCAGGCATGATGAGTCTGTGCTCATTGAGGAAGTGGATAAATTACGCCGTAGAGTTCGCAAGCTTGAATCAGATAACAGTAGTCTGCGTGCTAGCCTGACTGAAAAAAGAAGGCTTGAAGAGGAAACAAAAGATATCAGAAAACAGCTGGAAGCAGTGAGCCATGAACTGGCAGCGCTTAGAAATTATGTGTATAATTTGACAGAAAGCGAAAATCCCATAACAGGTAAGACGATTGAAAGTATGAAGGAAACGATTGCTTGTTACCGGATTGTTATAGTGGGCGGACATTCAAATTGGTTATCGAAGATGAAGAAAGAATTCCCGAACTGGATATTTGTCAATCCAAAGACCAGTGGATCGACAGATGTTTCGATTGTTGACAAGGCGGATTATGTCTATTTCTTTACTGATACAATCAGCCATTCAACATACCATCAATTCATACATGTAATACGTGAGCGAAAAATAAACTTCGGTTATATTCATGGAGTAAATATAGAAAAGAATATCCGCGATATTTATGTGGACTTTGAAGAAGATTAGTCTGCATAAATGGAATAATGGTTGATCATCATACAAAAAGGTGTATCATGACGAGGTGAAAACTTCTGGCATGATACACCTTTTTGTTAAATTTATAAGAAAAGTTTACAAACACACTTGACAATACTTCTCTGAGGTGGAAGTAGGAAAGGGGCTTAAGCAGTCAGGACGGAAGAGAGAGGATTTCCTGCTGGAGACCAAACTTGGTCCGACTTTGTACGAAAATAATCAGGCAGTAGACGATACGCTGGTGCGGCTGGGGGTTGATTACATTGACATTATGATTCTGCACCATCCGGTGAATAATTATGTATATGCCTATAAAATGCTGGAAAAGGCATATAGGGAAGGGAAAATCAGGGCAATTGGGCTATCCAGTTTTCCTGTGGAAAAGATTCAGGAGATTATGGACCAGTGTGAGATAAGACCGGCGCTGATGCAGGTGGAAGGTCATCCCTATTTTCCCGCAGAGCAGGTCAGACCCTATTGTGAAGAGGAAAAAATAGTGCTGCAGACCTGGTTCCCATTGGGGCATGGAAGCCATGAGCTGATAGAAGACCCCCTGTTTGTGGAGCTTGCAGAGAAGTACCGGAAATCAACTGCACAGGTCATCTTAAGATGGCATATACAAATGGGTTTTTGTCCGGTTCCCGGAAGTGGCTCGCCGGAGCATATCAGGGAGAATGCAGATATCTTTGATTTTGTACTGACCGATGAGGAAATGGCAAAGATTGCACTGCTAAATAAACATACTCCCATTTATAAGGTGACGCCGGAGGCTCTGCAAAGGCTGGCAACTACAAAATGCAATTTTGAGGACTGATTTTTTTGCTGGAAATAGTAACAAAAATAAATGAAAAAGGAGATTAGACGTTATGAGAAAAAATCTTGGAGCAAAACCTTATCTGACGGAGAAGTGGACCTTGGCAAATTCACTCCAATCACTTATGACCCGGTTCACCAGGAATATTATGCTTTGGGAGAAAAAGTCGGCAATGCTTTTCAGGACGGGGCTGCTTTGAAGTAAAAAGCCTGAAGCTTCTGGACAGTCAGAAATAAATATAGATACTGTGACAGTGAAAGACAAAGTGTATGCCGTTTTCACCTGCTGAATGGGGGTGAAAGCGGCTTTTTCAACGAAATTCTTCACAATTAACATTTTAGAAACAAAATGCAAACACTACAAAAACAATGAATGGGTATCTTGTAACTACAAAGAAAACAAAGAAAAGGAGATTGCAGCTATGGCAAAATCAAAGTTGGTAAAAGTAAATGAAAAGATTGCGGAAAACGTAGTCGGTGGTTACAGGAAAATCGAGGAGGGAGTGGTTGATGGCTACAAAAAAATAGAAAAAGGAGCAGTCGGAGAATTCAACAAAATTGCTGATAAATTTGTGGACAATTTTTTGACAAAAGAAGGCGAAACGGTGGAAGAAGCAAAGACGCGTCTGGCGGCAGAGCAGAAAGGCAGGTCTTAAATAATGAAAAAGAGTACATTTGTAGCAATGATTTTGGGAACTGTGGGAGGAATTTTATTTGCACTTGGTATGTGTATGACATTAATTCCGGAATGGAATGCGTTCCGGCCGGGAGTTATTATGGGAGTAATCGGTGCGGTCACCCTGCTCGCCATGGTGCTTGTATGGAGAAAGATGGAGAATAAGACACCGGTTAAGCTGTCGGGAAAGACAATCGGTGCATCGCTTATTGGAATTGTGGGTGCGCTGCTGTTAGGCGTCGGCATGTGTCTGACGATGGTGTGGAGCAATATGATTGTGGGCATTATCGTGGGAATCGTAGTTCTTCTTAGTCTGATTCCATTTATAAAAGGATTAAAGTAGACATTTCGCCCTGTTCACACTTTGGACATAATTTGCAAACAAAACACAAACAAAAGAATGGTATAATAACATTATTAAGACATGGAATGACCGGATGGTCATCCTATTATAATTTTACATAGGAGGCGTCCGATGAATTTGCAGAGTATAAAGAAGATATTAAAGAAAATATTTTTTCTGCCACTGATTCCGACTCTGCTGATTTCGGTTCCCTCCTATGGGCTTGTTATTTATGCGCTGGCAGGTGAAAATGTCAGTTCGGTAATTGCGTATATTTCTTATTTTTTGTCCGCCTACGCATTTATTATTACAGTGACAGGAATGATAGGTGTGGTGCGTTTTGTCCGGCAGGGCATAGAACAGCATCCCTTTGTAAGGAAAGTGCGGGATATTCCTCTTGTTGACAGATATTTGAGGGAGGATATGTTCCGGGCAGAGACCGCTTTATATCAGGGGTTTTTGATTAATCTTTTCTATGCAGGCATAAAAATGTTTTCGGGAATCCTCTATAAATCCGTGTGGTTTACAACGCTGGCAGTATATTATATACTGCTTGCTGTTATGCGTTTTTCCCTGCTTCATCATGTGAGGAAAGTGGGAGAAGCAGGTAAAAACAAGGCTTCGGAATGGCAAAGATACCGTCTGTGCGGGATTATTTTGTTGTTTATGAATTTTGCGCTGTCAGGCATTGTTATACTGGTGGTACATCAGAACAGCGGATTTGAATATCCCGGAATGCTTATTTACATCATGGCAATGTATGCATTTTATGCCACAATCACTGCTGGCTGGAATGTGATAAAGTTCAGGAGGTATGGAAGCCCTGTTTTGTCTGCGGCAAAGGTTATCAGTCTGACGGCGGCTCTGGTGTCAATGCTTTCCCTGGAAACTGCCATGCTGACGCAGTTCGGGGCTGCAGATGATGACAATTTCCGTCAGATTATGACCGCAGCTACCGGGGCGGGGGTATAAGCTGCTGTCCTATCCCAAAAAGACGTTTTCCAGGGCACAGCTCATGGACGAGTTCTGGGGTATGGAGAGCGATACCAGTCTGCGGGCGGTGGATGTATATGTGACAAAGCTTAGGGACAAATTATCAGCCTGTGACGGGTTTAAAATCGTGACAGTGAGAGGGCTTGGATATAAGGTGGTGCTGCAATGAAAAAAGAGAGGGGCAATGATTTGGGACGAATAAAGGAATGGCGGTTCGCACTTTCCCTTTTTGCCATTTACTGGGGTCTTCTTCTTTTGATGTCCGGCATTCATTCAGGATTGATTGTGTTGATGGAAGATTTGCAGTGTAATGCGTTTATCAAATCCTGTGTTCCGATGCTATATTGGGGAATGGTGGCGGTGGGGCTTACCTTGTTCGCCAGGCAGAAAATAAAAAGGACTTATGAAGGACCTTTGCATAAAATGGCAGAGGCAACAAAGAAGGTGTCGGAAGGGGACTTTTCCATATATGTTCCCACAATCCATACGGCGGATAAGCTGGATTATCTGGATGTCATGATACTGGACTTTAATAAGATGGTGGAAGAGCTGGGGAGTATTGAAACCCTGAAGACAGATTTTGTTTCCAATGTGTCCCATGAGATGAAAACCCCCATCGCTATTATCAAAAATTATGCACAGCTTCTTGGGGCAGAACAGATATCAAAGGAGCAGAGGGAGGAATATGCAAAAGGGATTGAAGATGCAGCCACAAAGCTTTCCTCCCTGATTAGCAATATACTGAAACTGAATAAGCTGGAGCACCAGAGTATTACACCCAGAATGGAGGCTTATGATGTGTGCAGGCAGTTGTGTGAAAGTGTCTTTCTGTTTGAGGATGCCATAGAGGAAAAAGAGATTCATCTGGAAGCGGACATAGAGGATGTGGCGATGATAGAAGCAGATGCAAGTCTGATGGAGCTGGTATGGAACAATCTGCTTTCCAATGCGGTGAAATTTACAGACCGGGAAGGGAGCATTGTTATCCGGCAGACATCGGATGAAAAATATATCAGGGTATCGGTGTCGGATATAGGCTGCGGCATAGCGAAAGAGAGCATAAACCACATCTTTGATAAATTTTATCAGGGAGATACCTCCCATTCCATGGAAGGAAACGGGCTTGGACTTGCGCTGGTAAAGAGAGTGCTGGAGCTGATGGATGGTGAGATACAGATTGCCAGTGAGGCAGGAAAGGGAAGTACCTTTGTGGTGACACTGCCTATAGCCGGGGTAGAGGCTTAAAAAGGAGGAAGGCTAAGAAATCCCTTTGTGTCCTCTGCTTCTGGACGGATACGAAAGCTTTGGGTGGGAAGTGAAGGAAAACCTGCCGGAGGGGGATATGGGAGGAAAGACGTCTGGCAGCCAGAAGACGGTAATCCGGCTGAAGCGTGACCGTAAGATTGTTAATAAAGTAGAGCTTACCAGGCTGCAGAGGAATTTTGAGGCGTGTGTCACGGAAATACAGACGCTGGAAAAAAGAAAAACCTCTGTGGCAACTGCTTATGCTCTGGTGCTGGGAATTATTGGAACTGCATTTATGGCAGGTTCTACATTTGCGGTAACGGCACAGCCTCCTCACATTGTTTTGTGCATCATCCTTGCAGTGCCGGGATTTCTTGGATGGATATTCCCCTATTTTCTCTATAAAAGAATTTGGGAGAAACAGACCAGGAAGCTTACTCCGCTGATTGAGGCGAAATACGATGAGATTTATGAGATATGCGAGAAGGGAAATAAGCTGTTGTACTAGGGAAAGACTATTCAACTATGTATTCAAAAGCGATATCTCCCCTGGCGTATTCATAATTATGATTCGCCGGAAGCTTTTAAGTCTATCGGGGTATCTCCTAACATTAAGTATACAACCCATGATGATTATGCTATCATGGCTATGGTGGAAGCCGGGCTGGGCGTAAGCATTTTGGCAGAGCTGGTATTACACAGAACAGACTGCAAAAGTGGATTCTGGAGAGTGTGTGGATAAGGCAAATAAGACCGGAAATGTGGGAGGAATGGGTCATTGGAGAAGAACCGCAGGAATAGATATATTATATTGGTAAAAAGGCTGTTTTTGTTGTGGATAGTCTATATGGCTGTCTGTCTGATTGTTCCGCCTCTTTTTCATAAGTCGGCTCCGGCGGGGGAAACTGCCCCAGACAGCAGGGGTGTACAGCAGGAGAGGATACTCAGCATTGAGGATAATATGGACGCATTGCTGTGGAGACTGCGGTTGATAGAAGAAGCGCAGGAACGGGTCATATTATGCACTTTTGATTTCCGGGATGACAACAGCGGGCGTGATATCATGGCAGCCCTCTTCCATGCTGCGGAGAGAGGGGTGGATGTACGGATAATGGTGGATGGCATTAATGGGGCGTTGCACCTTACGGAAAGCAGAAATTTCAGGGAACTGGCAGACCATGAAAATGTGCAGGTAAAAATATATAATCCGGTAAATCTGCTGACGCCCTGGAGAATAAATTACCGCATGCACGATAAATATCTGATTGTGGATGATTTTGCTTATATTCTTGGTGGAAGAAATACGGATGATTTGTTCTTGGGAAATTACGTGGACTCATATAATGAGGACAGAGATATTCTGGTGTATGAGACTGTGCCGGGAGAAGGTAACTCCTACCTGCAGCTACAGGAGTACTTTGAACAGATATGGAGTTTGTCCTGCGCGAAGCCTTATAGAAAGAAATCCTGTGAAAATGGATTTTTGGAAGAGCATTATCAGGCAGTCAGGGAAAAGTACCCGGAAGCATTTACAGAAGTGGAATGGGAAAAGGTGACAGTGGAGACAAAGGGAATCGAGCTGTGTACCAATCCCATGGAACCGAAAAACAAACAGCCGCTGTTATGGAACAGGCTGCTGGCTGAATTAAAGCATGGGGAGGACATTCTGATACAGACTCCTTACATCATATGCAGCAGAACCATGTATCAGGATTTAACAGATTTAAGTCCGGGCGGAGTAGAAATCATTACAAATGCGGTAGAAAGCGGCACGAATCCGTTTGGATGTACGGATTATCTGAACCAGAAGGAAAAGATATACAGAACGGGAGTGCATGTTTATGAATATTTAGGGGAGCAGGCGCTTCATACCAAAACAATATTGGTGGGAGAGCACATTAGCATTGTGGGCTCTTGTAATCTGGATATGAGGAGCATTTATCTGGACACGGAAATGATGCTGCTCATTGATAGTGCCAAATTAAATGAATTTATCCGTAGCCGCACAGAGGAACGGAAGACACAAAGCCGTCATGTGTATCCTGATGGCACAATAGTGGATGGAGCAAATTATCAGCCCCTGGAGCAGGGAATGGCAAAGAAGATTCTTTATGAAGTGCTGCGTGTGGTTATCATTCCTTTTCGGCACTTATTATAATAGTAAAAATGAAAGAAGAGCTATGATATGGATATACAGAATCAGCGGATGGAAATGTTGGAAAAAAAGCTGTTCTTCTGGAAGAATTTAAAGAAAGATGAAAAAAAGCTTTTGACAGATAGTATACAGGAAGAAGCTTTTCCAAAAGGAACCCAGATTCATAGGACGCAGGAGGAGTGTAAAGGGCTGATTCTGCTTCTGTCAGGACAACTCAGGGTATATGTGATTTCTGATGAAGGAAGGGAAGTTACTTTGTATCGTATCAGAAAAGACGAAATCTGTGTACTGTCTGCTTCATGCCTTTTGGATTCGATAGCTTTTGAAGTTTTGATAGAAGCAGTGGAGGATACAACAGCGTTGGTTATTCCATCTGCTATTTTGCACCAGGTAATGCAGCAAAATCCATACGTAGAGCTTTATCTGCACAAATCTGCAACGGAACGGTTTTCGGATGTCATGTGGACGATGCAGCAGATTCTGTTTATGCGTGCAGACCAGAGGGTTGCCCATTTTCTGTGGGATGAAATGATTCAAAGAAAAGAGACCCGGATTTGTTTGACACATGATGAAATTGCCCGGTATATCGGGAGTGCGAGAGAGGTTGTGACTAAGGTAATGAAGTATCTTGCCCGGGAAGGAATTGTGACGCTTGGCCGTGGTAAAATAGAAATTACGGATAAGGAAAAATTGCATAAGCTTCTGTAATGTGAGTTGGTTACATACACAGCCTCCGGTTCCTGATAGAATATATTCAGAAACCGGAGCGTTTTAGGAGGAGTGGGATATGCCGTCAAAAAAATATGCAGTTGTAGATAAAGAGCGATGTGTGGCCTGTGGGGTATGCACGAAAGAATGCCCGAAAGCTGCCATTGCAATATGGCGTGGATGTTATGCCGCTGTGGACAAAGATATCTGTGTCGGATGCGGAAAATGTGCCGGAAGCTGTCCGGCGGGATGTATTCTGACAGTCGACAGGGAGGTGGAGTGATGAAAAAAACGCATTGGTACGATTACTTATGGATATGGTCAATTCTGTATTTTTCGCTGGGATTTTTCAATATCCTTTTCGCGTGGCTTGGGATGATTGATTTTCTGGTTCCGGTTATCATTGCCATTGTGGGAGGAAACAAATGGTTTTGTAATAATTTATGTGGAAGAGGACAGTTATTCAGTCTTGTGGGAAAAAAACTGAAATGTTCCCGGAACAGACCGGCGCCTAAATGGATAGCGTCAAAATGGTTTCGGTATGGTTTTTTGATATTCTTTTTAGCCATGTTTGGTAACATGATATTTCAGACCTGGCTGGTTGGCAGTGGTGCAGCATCCTTAAGAGAGGTCATTAAGCTTTTTTGGACCTTTAAAGTTCCCTGGTCCTGGGCATATTCTGCCGGGACAGTTCCGGACTGGATTGCCCAGTTTAGTTTTGGATTTTATAGCCTGATGCTCACATCCACGCTGATTGGCTTGATTGTTATGGTGCTGTATAAACCCAGAACATGGTGTACCTTCTGTCCTATGGGAACCATGACACAGTCTATTTGTAAAATAAAGAACAGAGACAGGAAATAACAAATGCAGCAAAAGAAAAATGGGAAGGTTCGTCTGCTTCGGCAGATACTGCTGTAGTGGGGAGGAGGGGGAGGCACTGATACACATATGCTGTCAACCTATTCCGAACTGTTTTTCGTTTGAATCAGAAGTTTGTCAGATACCAGCCTGCTTTTAAAGGAATGCAGGGATAAGAGGGATAAGGCTTTAGTAAGGGACTTTGTGGAACTATGGAGGAAACAGACAAATGGCATCTAAGCCAGGCGGTTTAGATGCTATTTTTTTGCACTTTTACAGGAGAGAAGTGAGAATATAGAGTATCAAAAATCCTAATGGTGGGGGCAGACACCGAGAATCGGCATGGGTTCCGGTGCAACAAATCCGGAGCAGGTTTGTGTTATTTTTGTGCAGAGAAATATCACACAATTTTCACAAAACCTTCACCATTCCTACAAATTTTGGATGTAAACTTGGCGGTATAAGAGAATACGATGGAAAGGATACTTTTATGGATTATCGACATGAGTGGAAGTACGAAATCAATCAGGCGGATTTGCTGGCTCTACGGCAGCGGCTGCGGGCAGTGGCAAGTCCTGACCCCCATGCCACCAATGGGAGATATAGGGTACGGAGCCTGTATTTTGACAATGCTGCGGATAAAGCTCTGCGGGAAAAACTGGACGGCGTCAGCCGCAGGGAAA
Organism: uncultured Acetatifactor sp.; assembly: GCA_964604575.1. Taxonomy (GTDB): domain Bacteria; phylum Bacillota; class Clostridia; order Lachnospirales; family Lachnospiraceae; genus Acetatifactor. Next base: position 5,983 of record CAZRZM010000055.1, on the reverse strand, counting down.
AATTCCGTATCCGCTATTATAACGGTGATACCTCGGTGATTCGTCTGGAAAAGAAAAGCAAAACAGGTGGTCTTGGGAAAAAACAAAGCGCCAGTCTCACCGCAGCCCAGGCAGGGGATATTGTAAATGGCTGTCTGGACTGGATGTCAGATAGTCCCTGTGAATTGGTTCGGGAGTTGTACGCCAAAATGCAGATGCAGGGTCTGCGGCCCAAAATTATTGTAGATTACATAAGGGAACCCTTTATCTTTGGTCCCGGCAATGTCCGGGTCACCCTGGACTACAACATTCGGACAGGCTTTTACTGTCTGGATTTTCTGAATCCGGACTGCATCACTGTACCCGCCGGGGAGGCTCCTGTCATTCTGGAAGTGAAATGGGATAATTTTCTGCCGGATATTATTCGTGATGCCATCCTGCTTCCCGGACGACGGGCAACTGCTTTTTCAAAATACGCACAATGCCGTATCTACGGTTAATGTAAAGGAGAAACCATTATGACGTTCAATGATATTTTTAAATCCAGTTTTCTTGAAAATGTATCCGCTGTCAGCCTTTTCGATATGATGCTGGCACTGGTTCTTGCCTTTGGTCTGGGAATGTTTATTTTCCTGGTCTACAAAAAGACCTATCAGGGAGTTATGTATTCCTCCAGCTTTGGCGTTACCCTGCTTGCCCTGACTATGATTACGACATTGGTGATTCTTGCGGTGACAAGCAATGTAGTGTTGTCCCTGGGAATGGTAGGCGCATTGTCCATTGTCCGTTTCCGTACCGCCATTAAGGAGCCGCTGGACATTGCGTTTCTGTTCTGGTCTATTGCAGTGGGAATTGTGCTGGCAGCAGGAATGATTCCGTTAGCCGTTATCGGCAGTGTTATCATCGGTCTGATTCTTCTTGTTTTTGTGAACCGGAAATCCCACTGTAATCCATACATTGCGGTTATCCAATGCGATGGACACGCCAGCGAGAGCGCGGCAAAAGCTTACCTGGATGAAATGACACAGCGGTGTGTTGTCAAAAGCAAAAGCGCGCAAAAGGGCAGTCTGGAACTGACAATGGAAATTCGTTTAAAAAACGATAATACAGACTTTATCAATACGCTGTCTGAAATGCAGGGTGTTAACAGTGCAGTGCTGGTCAGCTATAACGGAGATTACATGGGGTAAGGAGGATGTTTCATGGCAACACACAAAAAGATTGATGTTATCTGCATTGTCGCCATCCTTCTTACCATTGTGCTGACAGCCTTGTTTTTAGGCGGCAGCATCCCTGGCATTATGCCCGTTGTAAGCGAGGCTGCTGACGGCGGTCTGTTTACTGCCAATGATTTGAATGCAGACTGGGATATCTCCTCCGCCACGAAAATAGTACTGTCTGACAACGGCAGTACCATAAACGGAAACGGAGTCTATGTTTATGAGGGAGATGTTTACATTGTGTATGCAGGCCATTATGTACTTTCCGGTGAGCTCACAAATGGAAGTGTCATTATTGATGCTGACAAAAGTGACAAAATCTGGATATCACTGGATGGAGTGACGCTTCATTGTGATGATGACGCGGCAATCCGGGTGGAGCAGGCGGACAAAGTCTTTCTGACACTGGCAGATGGTACGGAAAATACAGTATCCTCCGGTGCACAGTACAATGAGGACGTCATTGCTTCGGGCGTGGACGGAACTATTTATTCCCGTGACGACCTGACCATTAACGGAACCGGCTCCCTTGTGGTAAATGCGGGGTATCATCATGGAATGGTATGTAATGATGACTTGGCAATTACCGGAGGCAATATCACAATAGATGCGGTGCAGGACGGTATTCACGCCAATGACAGTGTGCGTATTCGGGATTCTGCGATTACGATTCTGGCTGGTGACGACGGTATTACGGTATCCAATGATGACGAGACAGCATTTTTTTATATGGAATCTGGAAGCATTGCTGTTGAATCCTGTTACGAAGGGCTGGAAGCGGTAGATATCACAATCGCCGGAGGAACCATTGACATTATGCCCACAGACGATGGAATCAATGCCAATGGCAGTGGTAATCATTCCGTTATCCGTATCATGGGCGGTGATATCAGGATTACGAACCTTTCCGGCCGGGACGCGGATGGATTGGATTCCAACGGTAGTATTTACATTGAGGGCGGCAACGTTTTTATCAGTGTTTCGGACAGCGGAGGTAACTATGCCCTTGATTACGGCAGTGAAAACGGCGGCGAGTGTGTAGTCAGTGGCGGCACAGTAATCGCCTGCGGCGGCAGTACTATGGCGGAAGGGTTTGACGCGGATTCCACGCAGGGTTTTTTGATGTACAACACGGCAGCGGCGGCAGGTACTGCCATAAGTCTGGAGGACTCCGATGGCAGGGAACTTCTTTCGGAGGAAATCCCCTGCAGTTTTTCTTCGGTTGTACTCAGTACACCTGGGCTGAAGGTGGGAGACCTCTGCACAATTACAGTTGGTGATGTACAGGAGCAGGTTACGATTGATAACGCTTCGGCTTCCGGCTTTGCTCCGGCGGGAATGTTTGGAGGTGGTATGGAACCTTTTGAAGGTATGGAACCACCTGATGGTATGGAACCTCCTGATAAAATGGATATGCCCGATGGCGGGAACTGGCCGGACAGACAAGGAATACAGGAAACCAGTGGAAGACCCTTTACGCCTGAGGAAGGGCAGGGCAAGGGGGATGGAATGCGTTTCCCCCAGCAGGACCGGGAACAGATGTATTCCGGGGGCGGTATTTCATCCTCCGATATTCCGGCTGATACATTGGTTCTGCTTGGTGTTTCCGTGCTGACCCTGCTGCTTGGTCTGCTTATTGCAATGAAAACCAGACACTGATAAACCGGCGCCCATGTGTGTAATGAGGTGCTCTCTTATAGGTAGATTTTATTAGCGGGACAGTTTCGGCTGCCTCGCTGTTTTTATGCAGCCAAGAGGCCGAGCCTATACGGTATGGGACGCATCCATTCTGGTTTCTATTTAGAAAAAAATCTAAATACTAGTTGACAAAATAATAGGATGGCATTACAATTTAGAAAAATATCTAATTAGAAAATTTTCTAAATACTATGAAAGGAGACTGATATGGCATTTGCAGATACATTTAAGGCTTTATCCGATTCTGTCCGCCGTGAAATACTCACTATGCTGAAAGATGGCAGAATGTCTGCAGGAGAGATTGGGAGTCGGTTTGATATGACGGGAGCTACGGTGTCGTATCATCTGAATATATTAAAAAAAGCAGAACTTGTTTATGAAGAAAAAGAAAAGAATTTTGTGTATTACAATTTAAATACATCAGTTGTTGAAGAAGTTATGTTATGGCTTTCAGGTTTAAGTGGAGGATTGGATGATGAAAAAGATAAAAAATAATATAGTATGTTTTACAGCAAGTTTGGTTACAACGGTTATTCCGATTATTGTCGGTTTGATATTATGGAATAAACTTCCGGAACAGATAGCGCTTCTTTTTCATTTTGATGGTAATCCGGATAGTTATTATTCCAAAGGATTTGCAGTGTTTGGAGTATATTTAATGATTCTTGCTGTACAGATTTTTGTAGCAGTAGGAACGGCATCAGAAAATGAAAAGGGGGAGGGAATACCGGAAAAACTGTATTGTATATTCCTATGGATTTGTCCAGTGATTAGTGTTCTGATGTCAGTTCTGGTTTATGGAAATGCCTTAGGATATGAATTAGATGTTGTATTTTGGTGTATGATGGCAATTGGGTTCTTATATCTGGTATTAGGAAATTATGTACCTAAACTGCGAAGGAATAAATTCTCAGGCTTAAGAGTGAAATGGACTTTTGAGAGTAAAAAGAATTGGGAACACACAAATCGGTTTTCAGGTTATGTTATGTGTGTTTTGGGAATTGTAACTATAATAATGGCGTTGACAAGATTTTACAATGTTGCAACAGCGTATTGGATGCCGGTGGTGTGGTTTGCATTAATCTTTGTATCTGAAATTGTTATGATGGTTTATTCGTACGTATATTACACGAAACATAAAAATGATGAAGATTATTTTGATAAAACAGAATAGGGAAGATTTAGGAATCTAACGGGATGCGTTTACATTGTTCCAATAATTTAGTATACTGTTTTGGAAAGCAGGGGGAGAAACATTTTAGGAACGGAGAAAATAAGGACAAAGGATAAATGAAGTATATTGAAGAAGATTTAGTCAGAATAGCAAAGCGGGAGAATAATACAAAGAGAAATTATCTGGTGGTAAACCCATTACAGGGCAAACATGTTCCGGTTGCTCCATCAGAGGCATTATCACTATTTGAGAGTCTTGCATATGAAGTAAAAGGCAAATATGAAGGCGAAAGATTATTGCTGATTGGGTTTGCTGAGACCGCAACAGCTATTGGAGCACAGGTTGCAATAACCTTAGGGACAAAGTATATCCAGACAACACGAGAGATAATCCCCGGTGCTACGTATCTTTTTTTCTCGGAGGAGCATAGTCATGCAACGGAACAGAAATTAGTGAAAAATGATATTGATAAGATAATAAACGATATTGACCGGATTGTTTTTGTGGAAGACGAGGTGACAACCGGCAACACAATTATGAACATCATAAAAATGATGCAAAAGGAATATCGGAAAGACATTAAATTTGCTGTTGCATCCCTGTTGAATGGTATGACCGATGAACATCTCAATACCTACAAGGAGGAAAAGATTGCTCTGCACTATCTGATAAAGACGGAGCATTTGGGTTATGGATGCGTTGCAGAGACCTTTGCCGGGGACGGCGAATATATAGAGGAAAATAGGAGAACCGCAGGTGAAATTCCAGTTATTTCTGTTGGCGGATGGATGAATGCCAGACGATTGGTTGATGCAGATGATTATCAGATAGCCTGTAATAACCTTGCAAAGGAAATTCTTGGCAGATTATCCTTAACCAGGGATGAGGAGGTTCTTGTAGTTGGAACGGAAGAATTTATGTATCCTGCATTATTGGCAGGCAGGGAAATAGAAAAGACAGGATGCCGGGTAAAATGCCATTCAACGACAAGAAGTCCGATAACCGTAAGTAAAGAATCGGCCTACCCGTTACATTGCCGGTATCAATTATGCAGTCTGTATGATTCCGGCAGAAAGACATTTCTGTATGATATTGGCTCGTATGACGAGGTAATCATTATCACCGATTCGGAACTGTCAGATACCGGGGGATTAGAGACACTGCTCAATGCCCTGCGTACGAAAAATAAGAAAATATCAGTTGTCAGGTGGTGTTAATTTGAGGAGTTCCTATAGTGAAGATGATGTAATACTTCTTTTAAAGGATATAACCGGTCTGGTGGCTCCCCAGCCAACAGAAGAAAGGGAGAGGCTTATTCAGGCAGGAAGGCATTATAGTGAAATGCTGCCAATAGAATATGTTCCCACTGAAAAATACATGCAGGTGTACAGGGAGGTTCTGGAAAACTATTCCAAACCTGTAGCATTGGCTGTGGGAAGGCTTGCAGATAAAATAGTTGCCCAAAAAGGGCGGGATATTGTATTGGTTTCATTGGCAAGGGCAGGAATCCCAATTGGTATTCTGGTAAAAAGATATCTTGCCCAAAAGTATAAAATCAATGTGCCCCATTATTCCATTTCCATCATTCGTGGCAGAGGTATCGACGATAATGCAATGAAATATCTGTTAAAGCGGTATGAAGCACAGCAGCTTTTGTTTGTTGACGGATGGATTGGAAAAGGCGCCATACTAAATGAGCTTAAAAAAGATATTGCGGAATATGAAGGTGTCTGTGCAGATATCGCTGTTATAGCGGACCCTGCTAATGTCACAGAGCTGTGCGGCACGCATGATGATATACTGATTCCCAGTTCGTGTCTGAACAGTACGGTATCAGGACTGGTTAGCAGAACTTTTTTAAGAGATGATATTATTGGAGAGAATGATTTCCATGGCGCAGTTTATTACGGGG
>CAZRZM010000054.1:0-16950 GCA_964604575.1 uncultured Acetatifactor sp. | reverse complement strand
ACCATGAACAATGGGGATATTATCAAGGCAGAGCTTTATCCCGATATAGCCCCTATCTCCGTAAACAATTTTATCAGCCTGATTCATCAGGGCTACTACAATGGTCTGATTTTCCATCGTGTTATCCGCGGTTTCATGATTCAGGGCGGATGTCCCGACGGCACAGGCATGGGCGGTCCCGGATACTGTATCAAAGGCGAATTTGCACAAAATGGTGTCGAAAATAACTTAAAGCACACCGAGGGCGTGCTGTCCATGGCGAGAGCAATGAATCCTGATTCCGCCGGTTCCCAGTTTTTTATTATGCACAAGAATGCTCCCCATCTGGATGGAAGCTATGCAGCATTTGGTAAAGTCATAGAAGGTATGGATGTGGTGAACCGCATCGCTGAAACAGCTACCGATTATTCCGACAGACCCCTTGAAAATCAAGTGATGCAGAGCGTTACTGTCGATACTTTTGGTGTAGAATATCCGGAACCGGAGAAGCTCTAAGATATTTCTCAGAAAAGTATCAGAAAAGGCCTTAGATGCCGTGAGCCACAAAGGAGGTGTGATAGCTGCCGATTGTGGATGGGGCATTGAAAAAGCGGCGTTCCTGTCCCTCCCGGCCGGGAAGTAAGAAACGCCGCATCTGGGTCGTATTCCGTTCTTATTTATTCCCGCGGGCAATGAGCCAAGCGGTCGTGCTTGCACGGACAGTTGGCGAATGCCGCGAGGGTCAAATACCCCGCAGCTTGCTGTGGGGTATTTGATTCGGTACTTTCTACAAGTTCTTTAAATGGAATCCTCTTTTATGATAATTTCTTTCCCGTCATATTCTTTACATATATAGGGAATCTGGTCCAGTACATTTTGCACATCCTCAAACAGTACACTTTTGCGGGAAAGCTGCATCTTCAAATCATAAACCGTTCTATCCAGCTCTGAATATATGTCCATCTCTTTTTCCATTTTGTCCTTGATGTCCCCTGCCTTGCTTCGAGCCGCCTTTACATGGGAAACCGTTTCCTCCGTCTTACCCTTTACTTCCTTGGCAATCGTATTGAAATCCTGAATGGCACTCTGGGTATCCCGGGCAACCTCCACATTACTGTCCACCAGCTTATTCATCGCTTCAAAACATTCCAGCAGTCTTCCCTCTTTATTTCTTACATTGTTCATGGTTCCATTGATCTCATCAACCAGCTTCTTGGTCTGGGAAGATAACTCATTAATCTCGTCTGCAACAACCGCAAATCCTCTTCCTGCCTCTCCTGCACGAGCCGCCTCAATGCTGGCATTCAATGCAAGCAGGTTCGTCTGGGTCGCAACCGCTGCAATACTCTTTGCCGCCTCCCCAATCTCGCCAAATGCCAGCTCAAAATTATCCAGCACCTCATGAATTTCATCCACAGATTTTTTGATTTGAGTAATCTCACTGATAAGCATGGACATCTTCTCATTGCCGTTGACGCTTGTGACCACAATTTTATCCGCAATATGATGCAGATCTTCATTCACCGTATTGATATCAGCAAACTGCCCATTAAACTGGCCCACATTTTCCATGATTGCCGTAGATTCTTCCTTGAGAACGCCTACCACCGTCTCAATAGCAGTCATATCTTTCATTGCCTGCACATCTTCCCTGGTAATCTCACCCTGCTTTCTGTTCAGGAAATTTACAGCGTCCAGAATGGAACCTAACTGAATTCTGGATGTTTTTATCTCGTTGTCTTTTTTCTTTTTATGAAACATTCTCTACCCCCTGCTATTTGTCCTTTGTAAAAATCACACAGACCATTGACTGGTTAATATGCTGCTCAACATACTGCTCCCCATCTCCCACAACACCCCAGTGGCAATTTGCAGCCATAGAGTTCATCATGTCTGCATATGTACTGATGTAATGGTTGTTTTCAAAAAACAGATAGCGCAGAATACAGTTCACGGACATAATTCCTGCAACTTTGCGGGAATTTGTAAGACCGCGTATATTGTCCTCTATATAACGCTGATATTCCGGGGCAATTTCTGAAAAAGCAATCACATCATTTTCCAGAATATTCTTATATGTTGTAATACTTCTGTCCGGGTTAAAACTAAAAATTGCAGTGATAAAGCTGTCCGCTCCCACTATACGGCACAGTGGATTTTTAAAAACCCCCTCTCCCACACTGGCGTCGGTATATCCTAATTCCTCCTCGTAAACATCCATTGCCTTACGCCCGTCTATCTCGTAGACCGTGCGGTTATCCTTTGATACTTTCGTAACGGCATGGGTAGTTTTCCTTGCATGATACAGATTCTCCTTGAAAATCTCAATGGTTCCCATCTTGCTTCCTATCACTGCATAAACGGTGGCATTCGTGAGAACCTCCCCGTTATATGCCACATGTTTAGGCTGATTGGGTTCGGTATTGCCGGCTGTACCGCCTATCAGGCGTATTCCAGCTTCTTCCAGACATATTTTCATGGTGGATACAACTTTCTCCTCATATCCGGTGGATACTTCAAAGCAGACATTGTTTTTATATTTCTGCTTAATCTCTTTCACAGCTTCGGCCAAATCCGGCAAGAATTTCATTGGACAGGTATCCACCTGCCGCAGAACTCCTGTATGCACTTCCACCTCACTGTCCTGAAAACCAATGGCAGAAATACCATCTGCAAAACTGCCCTTTTCATCAAACATAAACCCTGTAGTACCCATCATCTGTACATTCGGAAGCCTCTCGTGAAGCTTTTTGCTGATGTCACCAAACCTCTTGTCATCCGCACAATACACGATAAATGTACAGTTTTCTAATTTGGCAGCTACTGCATCAACAATGCTGTTCACTTCCCCACTTTTGTATACTGTCTCCATACGCTTCTCCTTCCACCTGACTCTTGTTCCACCCGACTTTCTGCCATACAATTGCCATACACATACATATTCAATCCATGTTTTCATGTGTTGATTTCCGCTGCATACTCTGCACTTTTTCGACATGCTCTGTAGTGGAAATAGCCCTTTCCAACAAATTGTTCCATAAAAATGTGTATATCTTTTTACATTATACCACATTCCCCTATATACGAAGCAAGGGCTTTGGGAATTTTTTTTGAAAATACCCGCTCGTTCATATTTTGTTCATAAATCATTTAAGATTTTTTTATTTTCATATCATGATTTAGACACTTCTATTGCCTATACTAGAATCATAGAACTCATATGTTACTTTCATTCATTGTTTTAATAAATAACTTTTTCATAATAAATGCCAAGGAAGCTTACTTCCTTGGCATCCTCCCTTTTTAGGAGTATAACTGCATTAAGAGAATTAAGTTAACGAAAACCGTCATCTATATCAGGATGTGAAAACTCTCTGGAGTCGATGCTGTTTCCGGCGGAGAAATTAAAAAATATGGAGTTAAATAAACGGCACCGGATAGCTGGACTATCAGATGCCGTTTGTTTTATTCCTTGTTCTGTTATGTTCAGATTAATTAAGCCTGGCCTACGGAGCCGAACAGTTCCATTTTCTCTTTTACAGTTGCCTTGATAGCTTCAAAGCCGGGAGCAAGAAGTTTACGGGGGTCAAATCCCTTGCCTTCCAAATCCTTGCCTGCTTCGATATATTTACGGGTTGCATCGGCAAATGCAAGCTGGCACTCTGTGTTTACGTTAATCTTGGCAACACCAAGAGTTATTGCTTTCTTAATCATGTCTGCCGGAATACCTGTGCCGCCGTGAAGCACCAGAGGAAGCTCACCTGTTTTCTGCTGTACAGCATCCAGGGTTTCAAAGCTGAGTCCCTGCCAGTTCTCAGGATATTTTCCATGAATATTACCGATACCTGCTGCAAGGAAATCAACGCCCAAATCAGCGATTGCTTTACACTCATCAGGGTCAGCACACTCACCCATACCTACAACGCCATCTTCCTCGCCGCCGATGGAGCCAACCTCTGCCTCGATGGACATTCCCTTGTCATGAGCTGCTTTAACAAGCTCAGTGGTCTTCTCAACATTCTCTGCGATGGGATAATGGGAGCCATCAAACATGATGGAGGAGAAACCAGCCTCGATACACTTATAACATCCTTCAAAACTGCCATGGTCCAGATGCAGTGCTACGGGAACATCGATAGCCAGGTCTTTCATCAGACCGTTTACCATACCTACCACTACATCATATCCACCCATATACTTGCCTGCGCCCTCGGACACACCGAGAATAACGGGAGATTTGCACTCTTTTGCAGTTAACAGAATAGCCTTTGTCCATTCCAGATTATTGATGTTGAACTGTCCAACTGCATAATGACCTGCTTTTGCTTTTTTCAGCATTTCAGTTGCGGATACTAACATTTCAAGATACCTCCATTGTATAAAAATTAAGAATTAACAACTTTCTTTTCCCAATATACCATATTTTTCCCAAAAAGAACATATATATGTTAATTTTTCTCTCTTTTCAAAAAAGTGTTTATCAGTTCTATTTTTCCACCCGGATTTGAATCGCCTTATTTTTATTTTCTATGGCAACTTTTGTATGGTTGCCGCCAAATTCACCATCCAGCGTCCACGCTACTTCCTCTTTGGACTCCAGGGTGAGTTTGGAAGTTTTGAAACAGTACATTGCATTGCTGTCGATATCGCGATTGAGCAGTGATACCATGATATTATTCAGCTCCACCGGGTTTTTAGGCAGTTTGATAAGTGTCACCTCAAAGACACCGTCGTCCAGTTTCACTTTCTTGCCTGTGATGCGCTTAAATCCTCCCACTGACGCCGAGTTTGTAATCATTCCAAAAATAAATTCATCCTCTATTACCTGGTCCTCATAGGTAATCCGCATGGAATAGGAGCGTATGCTGGAAATTCTGCGCATTCCCTCCAACAGATATGCCATATGCCCCAGAACATTTTTAATTTCCTGGTCCGTCTCATAGGACACATCCGTAAACAGACCAAAGGCTGCAATATAGACAAAAATATCCTGATTGAAAGCGCCGATATCGCAGTCAAATTCCTTTCCCGTCGCTACGACACTGGCAGCATGGAGCATATTTTTGGGCAGGGACAGACTGCCGCCAAAATCGTTAGTGCTTCCCGCCGGAATATAGCCGATGGGGGTCTGAAAACCGCTTGCCATCATTCCAGTCACCACCTCGTCCAGAGTACCGTCACCACCACTGCATGCCACCACATCATAATCGGGGCTGCGGTTCGCCACAATATCTACTGCCTCTCCCTGCGCCTGGGTGGGACAGACTGTAATCTCATATTCCTCTCTGGCAAAAATATCCAGTATATCTGCCAGTTTATTGCGAATCTTCGCTTTTCCGGCTTTCGGATTATATATAAACAGCATCTTTTTTTTCATGTATCATCCCTTTCCTTTCAAATGCAAAAAGCGAGACTAATGAATGTGTACCTTCATCAATCCCGCCCTCCTATACTATTTTTATTCTTTATTCCTGACCGCTTAAAAACTTTTCAATGTTGCTGACCGCCGTCTCTTCATCAGTGCCTTCTGCGCTGACTGTCAGTTCCTCACCATTGGCAAGTCCCAGACTCATCATGCCCATAATACTTTTGGCATTTACTTTTTTGTCTTCGGACTGAATGTAGATAATACTCTCATATTTGCTGGCTTCCTGCACCAAAAGCGCCACCGGTCTTGCCTCCAGACCATTCTCCAATTTGATTTGGATGTTTCTCGTTGTCATAATGTTCCTCCTCTATAATCTTTGACTCTATCTGCAAGTTCACTTAACTTCCGCAATCTATGATTCACTCCGGATTTTCCAACCGGGGGATTTAAAATCTCTCCCAGTTCTTTCAGTGGGGCATCGGGATTCTCTAATCGCACCTCTGCCATTTGTCTCAAATTTTCCGGCAGATTTTCAAATCCATAGTGGTCTTTTATATAAGTAATATCCTCTATCTGTCTGGACGCTGCATTAACTGTCTTGGTAATATTAGCCGTCTCACAGTTTACACGGCGGTTAACAGAATTGCGCATTTCCTTTAATATACGAAGATTCTCCAGATTCATCAACGATATGGGTGCCTCAAAAACATTGAGCAAATCCACAATCGCAGAACCCTCTTTCAAATAAACGACATAATATCTTTTACGCACTACAATTTTGGCATCTATATCAAACGCATTGATTACATTACGCAACTGCTCTGCTTTCGCTTCTGTGGAGCAGACAAACTCCAAATGATACCCTTTCCTTGGGTCACTTATGGAACCGACACTTAAAAATGCCCCTCTCAGGAAAGCTCTCTGACAGCAGGAATTCTTAATCAGCAAGGGACTGACCGGCTCCTCCAAATCTCCAAGCTTAGAGAGAATATCCTGCATCTGTTCTCTACTTACAACAACACCATTATCTATACTAAATGTTTTTTGCAATAATGTAAAGCACTTTCTTACAATTGAAACGTTTTCTATTTGAAAACCTATTGTATAGCCGCCATTACTGTCACATCCATATTGTCCGCTAAAATTCATTAATGCGGCAAGTTCCGCTATCTGGCAATGTCTTGCAGGGCTGATGTGTTTCGCCAGCTCTTCCTTTACTTCTTTTGAAAATGACATTTTCCACCTCTTTAAACCGTGCGTCTGCCAAGTTCCCTATGATAAAGCTTCATACCATAATTTCCTTTATTTACCATACGTTCATAGAGTTCATTGGCAAGCGTCACGCTTCTGTGCTGTCCTCCGGTACACCCGATAGCTACCACCAGACGGTATTTTCCCTCTTTGACATAATTGGGAATGAGAAAATTTATCATATCCGTCAGCTTCTCCATGAACACCCCTGCCTCCCCGGAAGCCATGACAAAATCCCGCACAGCCTTGTCATTCCCGGTCTGTGGCTTCAATTCGTCTATATAGTAAGGATTGGGAAGAAAACGGACATCAAATACTAAATCCGCGTCCATGGGAATACCATGTTTAAAACCAAATGACATAACAGTAATCATGAGACTATTGTATTCTTCATTCTTGACAAAAATGCGCTCCAGTTCTTCCTTTAACTCTCTGGTAAGCAGATTGGAGGTGTCAATCACATAATCGGATTCTTTGCGGATTGTCTCCAGAATCTTACGTTCCCTGCGCACTCCTTCCTCCACACGTCCATCTTCCGCAAGAGGATGGATGCGCCTCGTCTCCTTGTACCTCTTCACCAGGGCAGCTTCATCTGCTTCCATGAACAGAATTTCCAGCTCATAACCCTTTTGTTTTAACAGTGTCAGAATCCTGGTGGCATCTTCAAAAGACTGTCCTGCCCTTACATCCAGACCAAGCGCTACTTTTGTGACCTCACTGCCCGGCATGGCAATCAGCTCCATAAATTTCTCTATCAGAGAAACAGGCAAATTGTCTACACAATAAAAACCCATATCCTCAAGCATTTTCAAAACGGTACTTTTCCCGCCACCACTGATTCCTGTAACTACTACAAATCTCATAGTTTCCTCATTTCCTTAAAAATCACCCAGTAAAACAATCTCCGGCTCCAGCTCTACTCTAAACTGTTCTTTTACGCACACCTGTACCCTGCGAATCAACTGTAAGATATCATCCGCCGTGGCATCTCCTGCATTAATCACAAAGCCACAATGTTTCTCGGACACTTTTGCCCCGCCCACCTGAAATCCTTTCAGACCGGCATCCATAATCAGCTTCCCGGCAAAATAACCCTCCGGGCGTTTAAAGGTACTTCCCGCACTGGGATATTCCAATGGCTGTTTTTCCCTGCGCAGACGGGCAAGTTCATCCATCCTTATCTTTATTTTCTCTTTATCTCCGGGCATCAGTTTAAATGACACAGACGTCACAATAAATGGCTGATTCCGTATGATACTGGTCCGGTATCCAAATTCCATGGTTTCGTTTTCCAGCTCCATTATCTCTCCATTCGGATTTACTACTGTGACCTCCGTCACCACCCGGCTCATTTCCCCGTCATAGGCCCCGGCATTCATAACCACGGCTCCTCCGACCGTACCGGGAATCCCTGACGCAAACTCCAGACCGGTAAGTCCATGCTCATATGCAGCTTTTGCCACCTGGGAAAGGAGTGCGCCCGCATCCGCTGTAATTCTGCTGCCTTCCACACGGATTCGGCTCATACGGCTGCCAATCTGCAGAATCACTCCGCGATATCCTTTATCTCCTACCAGTATATTACTTCCATTACCAACCACAGTATAGGATATCCCCAGTTGCTGCAGATAATGCTGTATCTTTTGCAGTTGTACTTCATTCTCAATTTCCACCAGACAGTCAGCAGGCCCTCCCACCCGAAAGGTGGTATGGGCCGCCATGGATTCCTGTATGTGAATATTCTCCTGTGGTACGAATTTTTCCAATGCTTCTATTACAGACTTACTAATCATACTCTATTTCCTTTATTTCATTTATGTCATTCTAACTAATCATTTAAAATCAATCCTGCCGCGCCATAGATTCCGGCATCATTTCCTAAGGTTGCCAATGCAAATTTCGCATTCCTGCAGGCAGCAAACGCATACTGTTTAAAATATGGCTCCACCAGGGAGAGCAGAATCTCACCCGCTTTACTTACGCCGCCGCCGATTACAAACACTTCGGGATTTACAACACCTGCCACTGCTGCCAGACCTTTGCCAAGGTAATCGCCAAACTGCTCTGCCACTTCAATAGCAAGCTCATCTCCAGCCTTCACTGCATCAAATACGGTTTTCGCAGAGATTGTGCCCTCCCTCAAAGTGCTCGGCATATCGTCCTTTGCAAGTCTTCTTTTGGCAAGGCGTACAATGCCCGTGGCAGATGTATACTGTTCCAGGCATCCTTTATTTTTACAGCCACAGGCTTCCGTCTCATTATCCTCAATATGGATATGCCCAATCTCACCGCCGGCACCATTTGCTCCGATTAAAATATGTCCGTCCACAATAATACCACCGCCGACGCCAGTTCCCAGCGTAACTGCAACCATATTGCTGTAGCCTTTTCCGCCTCCCTGCCACATCTCACCAAATGCCGCAGCATTGGCATCGTTGGCAGCTTTCACCGGCATATCCAGATAACCGCCCAGAACCTTGGGAATGTTAAATACGCCCCATCCCAGATTGACTGCTCCGTTTACCAGTGTTCCATCGTGGTCCACCGCGCCGGGAGCGCCCACACCCACACCTGAAATATCGTCTTTGTCAATTCCTTTTTCTTTCATCTTACTAAGAATGCTCTCTGCCACATCCGGCAGGATTGCCGCGCCGTCATTGTCTTTCACCGTGGGAATTTCCCATTTATCCAAAACACAGCCATCCTTATCAAACAATCCTAATTTTACAGTAGTCCCACCAATATCTACTCCAAACGCATATCTCTTTTTCATTCTTCTTACCATACCTTTCTCTCATTAATCATCCAAAGTCAATCTATTCTTCCTCTTCACGACGCTTTGCCAAAGAGTTCTGTACACGGGTATAGAGCTCCTGTGCTGCATTGTAACCCATCTTTTTCTGGCGGTGGTTGACCGCAGCAGATTCACATATAATGGCAAGGCTTCGTCCCGGTCTGATGGGAATATTGTGACATACCACCTTGTTGCCCAGATATTCTGTATAATTCTCCTCCAGTCCCAGTCTGTCGTATTCCTTATCTTTGTCCCAGTCCTCCAGACGAATCACCAAATCCACCTGCTGGGTATCCATAACGGAGGAAGCGCCAAACAATGCTTTTACATCTATAATACCGATACCTCTAAGCTCAATTAAATGCTTTGTCACATCCGGTGCCGTACCAATCAGCGTATCATCACTGACCTTGCGCAGCTCCACCACATCATCCGTCACCAGACGGTGTCCACGTTTGATTAATTCCAGCGCTGCTTCCGATTTACCGATACCGCTTTCACCGGTTATCATAACGCCTTCACCGTAAATATCCATCAGTACACCATGCACGGAAATGCAGGGCGCCAGTTTCACATTTAACCAGCGGATAATCTCAGCCATAAATGCAGAAGTTGCCTTTTTCGTGGAAAGTAACGGTATCTTATGTTCTATCGCCTTCTGTTTAAAAATATCATCCGGCATCAGCTCCCGGCAGAAAACAATAGTGGGAATCTCATAGCCCATAAACTGTTCATAGACTTCCTCTTTTCTCTCGTCACTGAGACTCTCCATATAAGTATATTCCACAAATCCGATAATTTGCAGACGGGTTGCCTCAAAATGTTCAAAATATCCTGACATCTGTAAAGCAGGACGGTTGATATCCGGCTGGGTAATTTTGGTATTCTTGA
Source organism: uncultured Acetatifactor sp. (assembly GCA_964604575.1). Lineage (GTDB taxonomy): Bacteria > Bacillota > Clostridia > Lachnospirales > Lachnospiraceae > Acetatifactor. The sequence continues at coordinate 6,667 of CAZRZM010000054.1, read as the reverse complement.
CCTCCAGTTCCGGGGTAAGATTCTCCAGCTTAAACTTCTCGATAATACGAGTCAGGCTTACACTTGCCATAGTATCCCTCATTTCTGTACTGCTTCTGACCGCTTCATCTGTAGGCAGCACGACCACAGACATCCTTTTTAGTCATTCAATTTTGATTGTATCACAAGGCATCTTGTCTGTGAAGAGAATTATTTTTGCAAACGAAAGAAATTCACAATCTCCTCCGCTGTACGTTCATTCATTTCCGGAATCCCCGCCAGTTCCTCCACCGTCGCATTTCTTATTTCCTCCAGAGATTTAAAATGCCGCATCAGTGCTTTCCGTCTGGCAGGTCCCACACCCGGAATATCATCCAGAACCGATTTGACCTGGGACTTGCTGCGCAGGGAACGGTGATATTCAATGGCAAATCTGTGGGCTTCATCCTGGATGCGGGTAATCAGTTTGAATCCTTCCGAATGGGTGTCAATGGGAAGCTCCACATTCTGAAAATAAAGTCCCCTGGTACGGTGGTTGTCATCCTTCACCATGCCGCAGACGGGAATAGAAATATGAAGCTCCTCCAAAACCGACAACGCGATATTTACCTGCCCGCGGCCTCCGTCCATCAGAAGTAAATCCGGAAACTTGGTAAAGCTGCCATACTGTTCCTCAATCTCCTTCACTGCCAGCTCCCGGCTTTCCTCCATACCATGAACAAACCGTCTCGTCAGCACCTCTCTCATGCAGGCATAATCATCCGGTCCCGATACGGTCTTAATACGAAATTTGCGGTAATCACTGCGCTTGGGCTTTCCTTTTTCATATACCACCATGGAACCTACATTCTCAAATCCGTTGATATTGGAGATATCAAATGCCTCCATGCGGTCAATATGTTCCAGCCCCAGTAATCCGGCAATTTCCTTGACAGCGCCGATGGTCCTGCCCTCTTCTCTCTTTAATTTCTCCTTGTCCTGGCTCAAAATCAGTTTGGCATTCTGTGCCGCCAGCTCCACCAGCTTTTCTTTGGAACCAATTTTGGGCACCTTTAAGTACACACGACTCCCTTTGCGCTCGCTGAGCCACTTCTCTATCAGTTCCCTGTCTCCTATTTCATATTGCAGCATCAGTTCCCTTGGGATAAAAGGGGTTCCCGCATAAAACTGTTTTACAAAAACCTCCAGAATACCCGGCTTGTCATTTTCAGACACATTTGTCATATAATAGTGTTCCCTGCCAATCAGCTTTCCATCGCGTACAAAAAACACCTGCACTACCGCTTCCGTTTCATCCTGGTAAAGTGCAATAATATCTTTGTCCTCTCCTACACTGTCTGTAATTTTCTGCTTCTGGGATACCTGCCTGACACTGTTATACAAATCACGGTATCTGGCAGCCTCCTCAAACTCCAACTGCCCGGCGGCATCCTTCATTTTCTGCTCTAAATCTTTTAAAATCGGCTGATAATTGCCATTTAAAAATTCCAGCGCCCCTGCTACCTGCTCTCTGTACTGCTCTTTGTCCATATATCCCTGGCAGGGCGCATTGCACTGTTTAATATGATAATTCAGGCAGGGACGCTCATTTCCGATATCCCTGGGAAGATTACGGTTGCAGGTGCGGAGCTGGTATAATTTATTTAAAAGTTCAATCGTATCTTTCACTGCCGCCGCACTGGTATAGGGTCCATAATACTTGGACTTGTCTTTTTTCATGGTTCTGGAAAACAGAATGCGCGGATAATCCTCTCCCAATGTCACCTTAATATAAGGGTATGTCTTATCATCTTTCAAAAGAGTATTATACTTGGGTGAGTACTCTTTAATCAGATTATTTTCCAGCACCAGCGCTTCCAGCTCAGAATCTGTGACAATATACTCAAACCGCGCAATCAGTGTCACCATCTTGTCAATGGCTGGTCCCCGTCCTATGTTCTCCCGGAAATAGGAACGGACGCGACTATGCAGGTTGATTGCCTTGCCCACATACAATATGACATCTTTGTCATCTCTCATAATGTAAACTCCCGGCTTGTTTGGGAGTTTTTTCAATTCTTCCTCAAAACAAAACATATTATTTTTCCCCGCTCATATCTGTATCCCGGTACATCCGAAGTTATGGAAATTATGGAAAGGCAGGTACTCTGACCTGCCTTTCCTGCCTCTTTATTACAAATGTCCTTTTGAAAAAATACCCGTTTCCTCCGGCTTCTCTTCGTCTGTACTGACTTCCTCCGGTTTTCTTTCGTCAGCTTTGCTTTCCCCTGACTCTGCTTCATCCGTTTTGGCTTCTTCCCGCTCCTTGTCTTCTGACCCTTTCTTTTCCTCTTCCGGGTCAGGCAGTCCTTTTTCCTTACGGAAAATTGCCATAAACTCTTTGCCAGTGATAGTCTCTTTTTCAATAAGAAATTCTGCCAGCTTATCCATAAGCTCTCTGTTTTCACGCAACAGCTCCAGTGCCTTTTCGTAACTCTCCCTGATGATTTCCACTACTTCCGCATCAATCTCCGCGGCAGTCTTGTCACTACAGTTCAGGGTGGCACTTCCGTCCAGATAACGGCTCTCCACGGTTGCCAGACCGACCAGACCGAATTTCTTGCTCATTCCATACTGGGTCACCATCGCCCTTGCTATATTGGTAGCTTTCTCAATATCATTGGCAGCTCCGGTGGTAACAGTCTCAAACACCACTTCCTCCGCTGCACGACCACCCACCAGGCTAACCAGCATATCGCGAAGTTCTGCCTCTGTATTTAAGTACTTCTCTTCCTCAGGAACGTGCATTACATAGCCAAGCGCTCCCATGGTACGGGGTACAATGGTTATCTTCTGCACCGGCTCGGAATTTTTCTGGAGAGCGCTGATAAGCGCATGTCCCACCTCATGATAGGATACAATTTTACGCTCCTCCTTACTCATGATACGGTCTTTCTTTTCCTTGCCAACCAGCACCTGCTCCACAGCATTGAACAAATCCTGCTGGTTCACATACTCACGTTTTTCCTTTACAGCATTGATTGCCGCCTCGTTAATCATATTCGCCAAATCGGAACCTACTGCACCGCTGGTTGCCAGTGCAATAGCATCCAAATCTACAGACTCATCCATTTTTACATCTTTGGCATGTACTTTCAGAATCTCTACACGCCCTTTTAAATCGGGCTTATCTACAATAATTCTTCTGTCAAAACGTCCCGGACGAAGCAGTGCCTTATCCAGAATCTCCGGACGGTTGGTTGCCGCCAGAATCAGAACACCCTTGGAGCTGTCAAAACCATCCATTTCGGAAAGAAGCTGGTTGAGAGTCTGCTCCCTCTCCTCATTGCCGCCGCCATACTTGGAATCACGGCTGCGTCCGATGGCATCAATCTCATCAATAAAAACAATACATGGTGCATTTTTGGTAGCTTCCTTGAACAAATCACGGACACGGCTGGCACCCACACCTACATATAACTCAATAAAATCCGAACCCGTCAGGGAAAAGAAAGGCACATGGGCTTCTCCTGCCACCGCTTTTGCCAGCAGTGTCTTACCGGTTCCGGGAGGTCCCACCAGCAAAGCGCCTTTGGGCAGTTTTGCACCGATTTTGGAATATTTTCCGGGATTGTGCAGAAAATCAACCACTTCCACCAGGGATTCCTTCGCCTCATCCTCTCCTGCCACATCTTTAAAGGTAACTCCTGTCTCCTTCTGTATATACACTTTGGCATTGCTCTTGCCCACACCCATGGGCCCGCCGCTGCCACCCATTTTGCGCATAAAAAAGGCAAATACCAGCCATATCAGCACAACCGGAAGGATAATGGAAATGAGAATCTCCATAAACTGACTGTTGCTCACAACCCTTCTGGCAGTAACATTATGCTCCTCCAGACGCTGTGTAAGTGTGGTCAAATCTTCCATAATTAATGTAGTATATTTTTCCTGACCTGCACTGGCGCTTAACATAGCCGCATAGAGCTCCTGCAAAGTCATCTGCTGGGATACTTCTGTTTCCTCTGTCTTTTTCAGGGTGACTTCAATCTTTGCCTTCTCCGTATTGACAACTACAGACTCAATCTTGTCATCCTCAAGGTCCTGCAGGAATTGTGAGTAGCTCACCTCCTGACTGCTGTTTGCAGCGCCAAACAGCATATTGTAGAACAAAAATACCAGCATCAGGGTACTTAAGCCTGTCAAAACCATCAATAATATACTTGGTCTTCTGGGAGGCTGGTTCCCACCCCCATTATTACCATTCATTCCATTATTTGTTCCGTTATCCATAAATAACTCCATTTCATTTGAAAATAAAATATTTAAAATCACCCAGAAAGTGATAGTCTTCTTTATTATAGAGATAACAAAGGGATAAATCAATAGCACAAATGTGAAAAAACCGTGATAACTCTAAAAGATTTCTAAATTTACACAATAATATTTTTATGATATTGTAAAAATAAGTCGCAGCATCCACAAATCCAAAATGTGTAAAAAAAGCCGCGCGGAAATGAGGCTGATATGAATCGAACCGAATATCCAAGACCACAATTTGTACGAAAGGACTGGCTGTGCCTTAATGGCTGCTGGGAATTTGCTTTTGACGACGAAAACAGGGCAGACTCCGAACATTGGGAATCCTATGCCTCAGCACTTCCTCTCACCATTGAAGTTCCATTCTGTTATGAAAGCAGGCTCAGCGGTATTGGAGATACCACAATGCACGACCGTATGTTTTACAGAAAAGAGTTTTCCATTCCTGACACCTGGCTGGGAAAGCGCATTCTGCTTCACTTCGGCGCGGTGGATTACCAATGTCTGGTCTATATAAACGGCTTTCTGTGTAAAGAACATACCGGCGGAAACACCTGCTTTCAAGTAGACATCACAGACTATCTGAAGGAAGGAACACAGACCCTTGCCCTCAAAGTCTATGACCCCTGCAGGGATGAAACCATTCCCCGCGGCAAACAATACTGGGAGGAGGAAAGCGCAGGCATCTGGTACACACGCACCAGCGGTATCTGGCAGAGTGTCTGGCTGGAACCGGTATCTCCCTGCCACATTGCCAGCGTAAAATACACCCCGGATATCGACCATGACATGATATTGCTGGAGGCAGAATTTTCGGATTACTGTGAAAACATGTATCTGGAGGCAGAGATTCGTTTTCAGGACGAGCTTATCAGCCACGATACTTATTTTATCAATAATAAAAATACATTCCGACGCAGTATCCATCTGGCAAAAGACCATATCTTCTATAGTATGGCACATGGCAACAGAAGATACTGGACGCCGGAAAATCCCGTACTCTACGATGTAACTCTGACACTCCATGTTGCGGGAGAGGTGACGGATACTGCTGCCGGCTATTTTGGTATGCGCAAAATTCATACAAAGGACGGCATGACCTACTTAAACAACAATCCCTATTATTTCAAATTTGTTTTGGACCAGGGCTACTGGCAGGAGGGCATTTTGACGGCTCCTTCCGATGAGGATTTTGTAAAGGACATCCGGCTCATGAAGGAAATGGGCTTTAACGGCTGCCGCAAACACCAGAAAGCAGAAGACCCCCGTTTCTTATATCATGCGGATAAAATGGGCTTTTTAGTCTGGGGAGAAATGGCAGCATCCTGCATTTTTACCGACAAAGGTGTTGCGGATTATGCCAATGAATGGTTTGAAATCCTGCAACGGGACTACAATCATCCCTGTATTGTCGCCTGGGTTCCCTTTAATGAGAGCTGGGCAGTGCCAAATGTGGATGTGGACCTGCGCCAGCAGAATCAGACCGTAGGCATGTATTATCTGCTGAAAAGTCTGGACCCCACGCGTATGGTGGTAAACAATGATGGCTGGGAATTAACCAAAAGCGATATCTGTGCCATTCATAATTATGCCCATGGTTCTACGAATGAACCGGAAAAGCAGGAATTTTTTGAACGCACCCTGCAGGATATAGATATTCTCCTGTCCTGCACCCATGCCGGAAAAAATGTCTATGCCCAGGGCTTTTCCTATGCAGGCGAGCCTATTCTGATTACCGAATGCGGCGGCATCAACTATAACTCCTCTGTCAAAGACAACTGGGGATATACCAGTGCAGGTGACGAGGAAGACTACCTGGCACAGTACCGCCATGTTATCACCAATATACTAAATTCCGACTACGTTTACGGCTTCTGCTATACCCAGTTGTCCGACGTGGAACAGGAAACCAACGGACTGCTGACCTACGACAGAACGCCCAAATGCGACCCTGCCAAAATCCGGGAAATCAACGACTCCTACCGCCATAATATTGCTGTACGGTAGGTAGCTGTTACAGTTCAATCCCCAATTTTCCAGTATATTTTGCGGAAATCGAGGTGCTGTGTCACACAAAAAAATTGAGGGCTGAATTGTTACATTAATTCATTTTTTTTGACGATTCCGGTAGATTTTTGCCTTTAACCCATTGTATAATGAAACCAAATGAGTTAAAATTAATCTTTAATTGATTTTTGATTTGTGGACTTTGAGGAGGACATTACACATGCCAGTAAAGTATGTATTCGTGACAGGAGGCGTTGTTTCCGGTCTTGGAAAAGGAATTACCGCCGCATCATTAGGCAGATTATTGAAAGCAAGAGGATATAAGGTAACCATGCAGAAATTTGACCCTTATATCAATATTGACCCCGGTACGATGAATCCC
>CAZRZM010000053.1:0-17102 GCA_964604575.1 uncultured Acetatifactor sp. | reverse complement strand
AGAAAGAATTACTTCAATCAACAACCCTAATTTTTTCTTTATGCATTATAACAAAAGTAATCTTCAGGTTGAGAATTTTGTTATGGTACCAAAATATTTCTTTTCTCCGGAAATAATCGAAAAAAGAAAACCTTTGGCGGAAACAGCAAGAAGAGCAGGGTGGATGGGCTGCAATATTTTATTGAATCGTATTCCAAACGAGGGAAGGATTTTTATCGTTCAGGATAAGAAAGAAGTACCTATTGAACAAATAATTGACAAGGTACATAGAACGGAGTTCTTACGAGGAAGTAAGCTTGATGCGAGGGGATGGACTTTGGATGTATTGAACTGTGTTAATATGATTAATAATACAACTTTTACACTTGGGCAAGTGTATAGATTTGAGGAAATGCTGGCTATCAGACATCCGGATAATCATCATATAAAAGATAAAATACGACAACAGTTACAAATGCTAAGAGATAATGGGATTATAGAATTTATCGGAAGAGGACATTATAGGAAAATTTAATAAATGTATACAGAATAAATACGAAAGAAGAACCCCTTATTAAATTTTATCAAGCGTTTTTTGTGGCGTGCAAACTGTCAAAATATCTTTCTTTGATTCTATAACGCTCTATATTTTCATCACTATATCCACAAAAAATTCCGTATCGCTGTTGGAGACTTTTGCCGAGCCGCCGTATTTTTCTGCTGCGGCGGCAATGGCAGAAAGCCCGATGCCGGTTCCGCTGTGCCTGGTGGAATGATATCTGTCCTTCTCTTTTCTGACTTTCCCGTCAAAGCTGTTGGTGGAGACAATATACAGTATGTTCCCATGGCGCACTTGGGTTGTAAGGCAGAAATACCGAGCTTCTTTTGGTACAGTCTGGCATCCTGCAATGGCATTCTCCATAAGATTTCCGAACAGCGCGGTCATGTCAAGCTCGGAAAAGGGGAGCGGCTTTGGAAGTTCAATGTGCCAGTCCAGACGGATTTCTGCGGAGACTGCCATTTCATGGTAGTAGCCAAACAGGGCGTTCAGCGCAGCATTGTCACAGTAGTTCGCCGATGCGTTCTCCATGAGACTGGTTTCATATTCCGCAAGGTGTGCCCGGATGCTGCTGATGTCCCCTTTCTCCGCAAGAGAGGCGAGCAGGTGGACGGAATGGCGGAAGTCATGGCGCAGCCTTGTGGTCTGGCGCATATGCTCCTGCAGGGCGCGGTACTGGCGTAACTGCATTTCAAAGAGTCTCGTGCGCTCCTGAAGCTCTGCGTGCTCCAGTATAATGATGATGCCCCGGTAAAAAAGCACATAGACTGCCACAAGCATGGCAAGCATTCCCGCCTCAAACATGGGGAAGAGCCACAGCATCCGTCCGGCGTGGAGGGTGCTGTAGGATTGTGGTACGGCAAGTACATTGAGGATGAGGAATAGGGAGGACAACAGTACCGTGAAATACCATATTTTTGAAAAGCCGGGGCTGTCCACCGCCTGCTGGAAATGGTGTGTGGCGGGGTAGACAAAGGCCGCAAGCAGCAGGACGGAAATCCCAAGCTGAAAAAGGGCTGCCTCCGGGGAAAGCTCCGCCGCGCTTGATGATGGGTGGAGGGCGGCGTCGAAGACATAGCCGAACTGCACGGGGAAGGTCTCAATGGCGCAGACACCCACATAGACGGCAAGGCAGCAGGACAAGTCCAGATACACTGTGTGTCGGTATAGGAAAAAGAACAGTACGAGGAATGGGAGCAGGATGGTATTCCCATTAATGGGAAAAAGCGCACAGAGCCAGGCGGCGGCAATGGAGCAGGGAAGGATTACTGCTATACACAGTGCGGCAGTCTTCGTCAGGGAATATTTCATCCGGTTCTTTGCCGGCAGGTAGCAGGATGCGGCACCGGGCAGGAGAATGCAAAACTGCAGCAGCACTGACAGAAATTTATAGGTATCCATACTCATCCCTCCTTCCCATGCCGTCTGCCGACAACTCCGGCTGGCACAGAGCGTCCTGCAAAATCAGCCTGGCGCAGGTGTCCGTGACGCTTTCGTATGTTCTCAAAATGGTAATCCCTTGCCATCTGTTCAATCCTGGCGCTGTCACGCACACGGATTGGGAATGTTGCGCCGGTTTCCATGATACAGCAGCCTCTTTCAAATGCAAGGATATGTTCGGCATTTACGGTAATTCCCTTGTTGATGGGGAGGAAACGGCTATCGCTGTCTGTCTTTTCCATAAATTCAGACATTGTCATACGGCACCTCAGATGCTCTCCGTCCGCAAGCATTATGTCAAGATAGTGTGCGTCCGTGACAGCAGAGGTAATTTCATCAAGGAATACACGGACGGTTTTTCTGTCGGCGGTAAACTCTATGTATTTCTGTTCCTGCGGCAACACTCTCACGGCGTCCGAAAGCACTGCGAAAATGCGCTCTTTGGTAAAGGGCTTGGTGACATACTCAAAGGCGTGGCAGGAAAAGGCGTCCGGCATGAAGTCCATGCTGGAGGTCAGAAATACAAGAAGGCATCCGTTGTCCTGCCGGCGTATTTCCAGTGCGGCAGAGACTCCGTCCATGCCCCTCATGTAAATGTCCATAAACACGAGGTCAAAGCTGCCGGCTTTAAATGCCTCAAGAAACGCCTCACCGCTGTCAAAGGAAACTGTCTCCACGGGGTATCCGGCACTCTCTCCAAAACTGCCGCAGAGTCGGTCTATCTCGTCCAGACACTCCGGTTCATCATCTACGAAAGCTATCTTCAAAATGGGTTTCACCTCAATTCTTATAAAAATTAAATATAATTATATCATGGAGCAGGTGAGTGCGCCACAAAAAAGGCATATTTCAAATCCTTCCAATTATTTGGCTCCATAGTTTGAAACATTTCATGACATTTCTGCCAGAAAATAGACGTTCCTGCCAGAAGAGTTGTTTTTTTCGGAAATTCCATTATAATAACTATGTTTTTTTGCGGAGGAAATCCGTCTGTTCCAAAAATTAAAAATCAGGGGATGACTGTTATGAAATCATTTTTTACATTAAAAAAAGAAAAGATAAAATGTGCCATGGGAAGCGTGTTGTCAGCGGTGATGATATTCAATATGCTGCCGGTGGAAGGAATGGCCGTGTATGCTTCGGAGAAAACGGAGGGACTTTGTGAGCACCATGCAGAGCATACGGCTGAATGCGGTTACGTGGAAGCTGGCGAATGTGTCCATGAGCATGGCGATGAATGCTTTAAGCCGGTGGTAAAATGTGTGCATATCCACACACAGGACTGTTTTGGGGAAAGTGTATCGGGCAATGGACCGGAGAACTGTACTCATTTATGCAGTGAGGAAAGTGGGTGTATCACAAAGGAAACGGACTGCCATCATGAGCATGATGAAGACTGTGGTTATACAGACGCACAGCCCTGTACTTATAACTGCGGTATTTGTACTGCCGGGGACTTGACTGACACCCTGGCGGATTCCGGCAGAGCTGCTGCGGCATCGGTTTCGGGCAATCTTGATTTCAGCGGCGAAAATCCGGCTCCGGGCAGTCTGGATACCGACGGCTACCAATGGGATGCAGGCAGCAGGACGCTTAAGTTGAAGAATGTCGCTGTCAGCGGTATCGTAACCCTGCCTGATGCCGCAGTGACTATAGAGACGGAGGGGGACTGCTCTATTACTGAGCTGAGTGCCGGTGACAGCCCGGATAATGCGCAGTTGCATTTTTCCGGGACGGGCGTACTGACGGTGGAAAAGCAAATCCAAATCTTTGGCGGTAATAATAATGCCATCACGGTGGCGGCGGACGCCCGTGTGGTGGCGGGCGGTGGTATCAGCATCGGTGCAGAAGCCGGAGTAGACTCCGTTGTGACCGTATATGGAACACTGACCGCAGCAGGAGCTCCTTTTGAGATAGGCGGCGCTACATACTACGGCAGTGCCATATCCGCCGGAAAGGTAGTTGTGGCAGGCGGTGGGCTGCTGAATGTTTCCGGGAAAAATGGTGTGCAGCTCAATGGTATGTGGCAGGGAGACCACTATGATGTCACGGGTGTGTTTACTGTTGAGGAGAACGGCTGTTTCGCCGCCAACTGTACAGAATACAATGTTATGGTGACAGTTGCTGTGGGGGGTGGAGACTCTTTTCCGGATGGAAGCAATACGGACGGGGCGTTTTGTATCCCTGAAAACTATCTGCCCACGGACTGTGGGGTGAAGCTGGATGGAGGACAGATTAACCTTGTAAGGAAAAGTACAGGTGAAGTGTACAAAGGGGCGCTGATTATTCACGAAAACCACGACTGGCCGGACAACTGGAACAGGAAGGACGAGACCGGACACTGGAAGGAATGTACATTTGAGGGGTGTGACAAGACGAATGACTATGGGAAGCACAGCTATGACAGCAGCACATGGAAGTGTGCCTGCGGCTCCACACTGGATGTTGCTTTGGACAATGCAGAGAGATTGATTTATGACGGCAGGGAAAAGAAGCCTGCTGTTACCATTAAGGTGGACAATACAGTGCTGGATACGTCAAGATATGACATTGTTTATAGGAATAACACCAATGCTGGAGATGCTTTCGTTACCGTTAAGGGAAAAGATGACCTGAGCTTTGAACGGACGCTGGAATTTCAGATTGCCAGAGCCACGCCTACGATTACCTGGAATGACACAGTGCAGACCGTGACGTATTCCGGCAGTCCGGCAGAGATTGTTTTGCCTGTTGTGACGCTGGCAGACGGCGAGAACTTCAATGGGAAAATCAACTATTCCTATACAGCGGACGGCTCTGCCGATTATATCCCTGGTCTGCCCACTGGAGCCGGAAAATACAGTGTCAAGGCGGCAGTTGAGGAGCAGGACAATTACACTGCCGCAGAAGGGCAGACCGTTAAAATCATTGTGGAAAAGGCGGAGGCGCCAGTTCTTGCCAAAGAAACGAGGGAATATACCTATGAGGCAGGCTCCAATGGAGCTGTTGCCATTGACGTGTCAGGAAAACTCCCGAAGGACCGTGGAGAAACAGCATATACATTTACCACATCAGATGAAAACAGCATTTTGTCCGGGGTGTCCCTGGATGGAAACGGAATCCTGAAATTTACTGTGCCGGGAAATAAATCAGAAGAATGCACTGGTTCCATCGCAGTGACGGCAGAGATGGCAAATTACGAAGATGCTACGTTTGTCGTGGAAATTATGCTTGTGGCAAAGAGCATGGTGGAACCGGGGGATGGAAGCAGCGTATCCATAAATGGCAGCAATATCCTTACCTATGGGCAGACGCTTTCAGACCTTACACTGGATTCCGTCGTTTTTGTAAAGCAGGGAACAGATTTGGAAGTGGAAGGTACGCTTGCGTGGAGAAATGGTTCTCTGGTTCCGGAAGCAGGAACGACAACGGCGGAATGGGTGTTTACACCCAAAAATGAAAACCAGTATGTAGAACTGACAGGGACAGTGGCAATCATAGTTAAGAAAGCGGTACCGATGGTGGAGACGCCCGCGGCGGATGCTGTTACCTACAGCCCGCGGGGGACGCTGGACAGCGTAGGGTTAAACAGTGGAAGCGCCACATGGACGGTAGGCGGAAATGCCGTAGAGGTGGAAGGCACATGGAGCTGGAAAGATGTCTCGGCAGTCCCTTCGGTGGGAAACAGCGGCTATACCGCAGTCTTTACGCCGACGGATTCTGTCAATTATAATAAGGCGGAATGTATGGTGGTGGTGCCGGTGGCAAAGGCAGTGCCGTATATCGCAGTCCCGCCCACAGCGGCACAGATTACCTATGGGGATGCGCTGGATGCCTCCGGTCTCACCAGCGGCGCGGTACAGTGCAGCAGTTCGGACAGCACGGAGGTGCCGGGCAGATTTACATGGAAGGACAGTTCCATAAAGCCTGCCGTGTCAGACAGCAGAAGCACAGAGTACATGGTGGTATTCTATCCTGCTGACACAACCAATTACAGCAGCGTGGAGACAAAAGTGACGCTGACAGTGGAAAAGGCAGAAAATGCACCGAATATGCCGTCCGGTGCCATGAGTGTGGAATGGGAATGCAAGAAGGTAGGAGATGTGGAGCTTCCGGCAGACTGGCAGTGGCAGGAGGCGTGTAAAAACACCGCCCTTGAGAGTGGTGTTCCGGCACAAGCAACCGCGGTTTACATTGGGGCAGATAAGGACAATTATAAAAATGTGACAAGAGACGTGACTATCACAAGGGCAGACTGCAGACATGAAAATACAGAGCTTAGGAATGTGGTTTCCGCCAGCTGTCAGGAGAAAGGCTACAGTGGGGATACCTTCTGTCTGGACTGTGGGGAATTTCTGGCGCAGGGAACGCAAACAGATATGACAGACCACAGCGGCGGCACGGCGACCTGCGTCAGCGGCAGAATCTGCACGGTGTGCCGGACAGAGTATACTCCAAAGGACAGCGGAATCCATATGCATACGGAGATACGTGGGCAGAAAAATGCAACCTGTAGTCTGTCCGGCTACACGGGCGATGAGTTCTGTGCAGACTGCAATATAAAAATCAGTTCCGGCACGGTGCTTCCGGCCATGGGGCATGACTGGCACGTTACCAGCGAGAAAAAGCCTACTGTCTCCGCGGAGGGCATGACTGCATATACCTGCAGCCGCTGCGGTGACACTTACACCAGGTCCATTGACAGACTTGAAAGTATTTCATCCACACCGGATAGCCGCCCGCAGAGCACTGGTTTATCGGGAAATGGCAATGGCACGGAATCGGCAGATGAACCCGCAAGTCCCAAAACAGGGGAAAGCATCAAAGCCCTGGAAGTTGTCTTAATCTGCTTTATGCTGCTCCTGTCGGGCTGTGGAATGTTTCTGATATGCAGAAAAAGGAAAGAAAAGTCCCACCGTTCCATTTTGTAAAGAGGCGCAGGCAGCTTTGTGGCTGTCTGTGTTTTTTTGACATTTTTTGAAGTCGCGGAGCGGTTAAATGTTCCGGTGGATTTATGCTGTCAAGGCAGTGTTCTGGTTGTAATTTTGTGTGTCAGAAGCTATAATGGGTACGTAAGCATATCATTTGGAAATTCATATTTTGTATGCTGTACAGATGAATGATGGAAACCTGCATCAGGATAAGAGGTGCCTTAAGAATGAAATTGTTATATGGAACCGGCAATCCGGCAAAACTGTCTGCGATGAAAAACCGGCTTGAAATTTTGGATATAGAATTAATTGGTTTGAAAGACTTGGAAGCACAAGGACTGGCGATTCCCGAAGTGCCGGAGAATGGGAATACACCCCTTGAAAATGCAAGACAGAAAGCAGCCGCCTATTATGAAGCCTTTAAAATGCCTGTATTTTCCTGTGATTCCGGTTTATATTTTGATAATGTACCGGATGAGGTGCAGCCGGGTGTCCATGTGCGCAGTGTAAATGGAAAATACTTATCAGATGAAGAAATGATAGAGTATTACGCAGGTCTGGTAAAACAGTACGGAAACCTTACAGCAAGGTACAGGAACGCAGTTTGTTTTATAATGGATGAAAACCATTCTTATGAAGCAATGGAGCCTTCCATGGAAAGTGAGAAATTTATTTTGACGGATATACCACACAGCACAGTCAGGAAAAAAGGATTTCCGCTGGACAGTATCTCAATTGACATAAAGACAAAAAAGTATTATTACGATTTGCCGGAAGATAAACTGGAACAGGTTGCCGTTGAGGATGGATTTCTGCTGTTTTTTCAAAAAGTATTACACCTTGTGTAGAAGCTGTTTCAGATGAGGAAAATATATGGTGGTAGAAAATGCTGTAAAATATATCAAACAGATATTTGCTGATGACTGTAGTGGACATGACTATTATCATACAATGAGGGTATATCGGCTGGCTGTACAGATTGCCCGGCAGGAAAAGGCAGACATATTAATCGTGCAACTGGCAGCATTATTACATGATGTGGATGACAGTAAGCTTTCGCCAAAAACACATGACAAAAAGACCAATGCTGTTACTTTTATGCGTGCTAACGGATTAGATGAAAAAATTATGGATTCTGTATGTAAAATTATAGATGAAGTATCCTTTGTGGGAACAGACTGTGTTGTACCCGGCACGATAGAAGGCAAATGTGTACAGGATGCAGACAGATTGGATGCAATGGGGGCTGTTGCTGCTTCAAGGTATGATGAACACGGAAACTGCGAGAAAAATTGCAGAACACAGACAGTCTTTTATGAAGGAGTACCTTGTGGAATTTATGGCTGAATGGGAAGGGGAAATATGATTTTGATTGTGAAAGTATTATTTTCCACTGTAATGTTGTACTCACCATTGTATTTTTTGATGACAGAGAAAATATTCTGCGTACCTATGCCGTGCTCCTCCGAATTCTTTTTCGTGCTCCTCAGTATATTTTCAGATTTATTAAGCTCCCCATTTGTACGATTGGAAACAGCTAACATCAATATGGATGGTTTTCTTGTTACCTGTATGGAAAGAAAACGTTCACTGCTGCATTTTTGATTGGCTTCTATGGCATTGTCAATCAGATTGGAAAATAGAATGCACACATCCACATCATCCATGAACCGTAGCTGCTCCAGTCCGCCGTTGCAATTGACAGCGATTTTGTCTTTGTCAAAAATGCAGAATTTTGAATTTAAAATAATGTCAACAATCTCATTTCCTGTCAGAACTTGTTTTTGTTGTGGGATACTTTGAAATGGCAGATTGTGAAAGTATTCCTTTGCCTTTTCATAGTCGCCATTATTCATCATGTTTTCTAAAAGCAGCATATGACTGTTCCAGTCGTGGCGAAAGCTTGCAGTCGCCTGCTGCTGTTCCTTATAATTCTTAAAGTATGTATATTCCACATTGAACTTGTCTTTATAATTCTCTGCCATTGTTTTGTAGTAGCGGGAGCTGCTTCTGTGCAGGATACCATAAAAAATGGCAAAATTCAAAATGAGCATAAAAAGTATCCATGCAGTCGGATAAATAATATCGTCAAAAGTATCTTCCAAAAGCGCCAGCCAGTTATACAACATGGGAGAAAAAATACAGAACATACATAAAATGAGAGTCTCTATGAATGTCAGGTGCAGTGTTCTGCCTTTTTTATAACTGTGATAAAGAAAACCGGATAAAAGAACCAGCAGCAGCCAGTCCGATATAAGGTAAAGAGGGGGATAAAGTTCTCCATCTATGATAATGGCATACTGTTCCAGGGAGAACAGCTTGTCCAGCATAAGAAAAATTAAGGTCCATTGGGTATACAGCAGGATGGCAGGAACCGAAGACAGGGCAGCGCGGATTCGTCTGCCCTTTGCAAGGATAAAAATCGGTGCAATTATTAAAATATAAACTGCCAGAGTTTCCATCCATACGGAATTTAAAAGAAAAACAAATGCTGTATTTAATATGGTAAGTATGCCGGCAATGTACAAATAATGCTTCCATTTTTTACATAAAGGAACGCCAAATAAAAGCTGTGTTATAAATAAAATATTGACTGCTGTCAGTGTATTGATGATAATGCTGTAGATTACTTCCATTTCAATGTCTGTCATAATAATTCCTCTTCTAAATGGTGTAATAGCGCTGCCCGGTATGCAGCTTCTTTGCGGCGGCTGACTGGAAGTACAGTGCCATTTGTAAGAATGACTTTTCCTTTCGCCATACTTTTATGATAGGATATATTGACAATATGCTTTCGATGAATGCGACAAAATCCATAGGCGCCCAATAGCGTTTCATAGTCATTCAGGCTGGTGCGTTCAACATAATGGCTGTCCTGGGTATAGAGAATACTGTATTTATCCTCGGAGCTTAAATAAATAATATCTGACAGCGGCAATACGGATTCCTGTCCGGCATTACGAACTATCAGTATTTTTTGCCTGCGTTTCTTCTGGATAATAGCACAAAGAATCTGTATGAGATTCTCAGAAGATACTGGTTTCAAAAGATAGCGGAAAGCACCGGTCTCATATCCCTGTATCGCATACTCGGCATACGCAGTCAGAAGAATCAGACAGATATCCGGGGATAATTTCTTTATTTCTTTTCCTAAGGAAATACCGTCCATTTCAGGCATCCTGATATCGCAAAAGATAACATCAGGAAGGAACTGTCCACAAAATTTTCTGTTTTTTAAATCTTCCAGAAGAGTAACTGCATCGGTATAAGACTGTAATTGCAGGGGGAAATTCATATCAAGCGATGACAAAAGGCAGCATAGATTTTGGTTATGTCCTTCTTCGTCGTCACAGATTACGATTTGAAGCGGTCTGTTCAGTTTTGCAAAATCATCAGAAACAAGTATGTTATGTTTTATCATTATGAATTCCACCAACTGTAATAATGTACTATTATATATGTTGCAAATAATTCTTGTCAAACCAAATGAGCTGTCATGCAGAATTTGATATTTGTTAATACCGCTTATCACTGCACATATACCGTTTATCGCATGTTCAAAAAAAGTACTATATAAAATGATACAATTAATAAAATTTTATTTGCACAAGGAGAGATAAAATGAAAAAGAAATTAATAACAGTATTGTTATTGACAGGTATATTGTTGATGACAGCATGCGGAGCAGAGGACACTTCTGATAGTGCAGCCGATACAGAGATACAGTATCCAGAAGAACAGTATTCAGAAGAACAGCCCGTGGATGATACTTCTTCAGAAACAGCGGAAAGCATTCAGCCGGAAGAAGTAGAAAACAGCCAGCCGGAAGCAGTCGATACGGAATATGAAAATATGCTGGAACAATTTCAGAACTGTAATGTTATCTTTTTGGAAAAAGCAGCCTTCAGTGGGGAAGAGGTCAACCTGAGTGTGGATGTAGATGTATATTCCTTTGTCATAGACTTTGAAAAGCCATCTGGCTTTATGGGCAATATGGGGTCAATGGACTGGATACAACTGGCAGGCAAAGAAAGCACGGTAGCGACAAAATGTGACATGTACACAGTCGGAGAAGGGGAGGATGCTTTCTATTGGGGATATCTGTATCTTCCTCAGGGAACGGAACCTGATAACAATATAGAATTGGTTTATTACAACTTTGTTAAAGATGAAAAAATCCGAAAAGATATAACAGTTAATCTGGGCGAATATGATTTTGGTACAACGAATACTTTAATCTGTGAAAACGACAAATATTTTATATGTTCCCAGGCAAGGGGGATAACTACTGGTTCAGGCGGCGGTGAATACAAAAGAAAATACACGGAAGTCCAATACCAGATAATATGTTTAAATGACATTAATTATAAATTAGAAAATACGGATGATTTTGTAATCCGTTATAAGGATGAACTGGATGAGGAATTTTTGGACTATGCTTATTCGGAGACGCAAAAAGCAAGTAATTCCTCTTTTCATATTTTCACTGTAGCCATTGAATGTGGCGCAAGGTGTTCCCAAAGCGAAGCGGATGCCGATGAATCAATGGACGCATACTTGACAGATGCAGCCCAGACAATATGGGACAATGTAATTATTGAATTTAAGGGAGTCCGGGTTAATTAACATGGTATAAGAACAAACGCATTAATCCATTGACGGGTAAAAAAATAGGGGGTATGCTGTTGGTATAAAGTATGAGAAAGGGATGACAATTCAGTGAATATAAATGAGATTTTAAGCCGTGTAGATACTTTGTATGAACAGAATCAGGGAGCGGAGGCCCAAAAGCTGATGCAGCAGGGGATTGTGGAAGCTGTTGCAGGGCAGGACGATGAAGGACTGCTGCAGCTTTTGAATGAACTGCTGGGATACTATCGCGAGACCAGCCAGGTGGAAAATTCTTTTGCCATTGCAGCCCGGGCAGTGGCGCAGGCAGAACGCATGGGGCTTGAGGGAACCCTGCCATATGCCACCACATTATTAAATGTGGCAAATGCGTTCCGCGCCGGAGGACGGCTGGAGGAGTCGCTGGAATACTATCTGAAAGTACGACAGATATATGATAAACTGCTGAGTCCTGACAATATGCTGGTGGCAAGTCTGGAAAATAATATCAGTCTGTTATATCAGGAGATGGGAGATTATGCCGGAGCGAAGGAAAGCCTGTTAAAGGCACTGCCCATTGTCACTGCGAAGAAGGCGGATTTTGAGATTGCAGTCACACATGCCAATCTGGCAAATACCTGCATACAGATGCAGGAGATGGAAGAGGCATATGACTATGCCTGTCAGGCAAAAAGGGAGTTTGAGCAGATGGAGCTTCTGGATGCCCATTATGGTGCGGCACTGGCGGCGCTGGGAACTTATTCTTACAGAAAAAAGGAATATACAGAGGCACGTCAGATGTTTGTCAGGGCAATGAGCATTATGGAGACCAATCTTGGCAGGAATGAATACTATCATAGACTGGAGGAGTATGTAAAGGCCTGCGATGAGGCGCTGGGAGACATAAAGGGGCTTGCACTGTGCAGGGAATATTATGAAACTTACGGGAAACCTGTGCTGGAGCAGCAGTTTGGAAAATATCTGGACAGGATGACAGTGGGAATTGCCGGGGAAGGCTCGGATTGTCTGGGCTATGATGATGGCTTGTCCAGAGACCATGACTGGGGACCGGATTTCTGTATCTGGCTTTCCGAGGAGATATATAACGAAATAGGAGAAACTTTACAGAAGGCATATGAACAGTTGCCTGTGGAGTTTAAGGGATACCACCGTACCCGGAGCGTGCAGGGAACGGGACGGAGAGGAGTTATGTCTACATCCTCTTTTTATAAACGACTGCTGGGAACGGATGATTATGGGCAGATTGACTGGCGCCGGGTGGAGGATGCCGCCCTGCGCGCCGCCGTGAGCGGCGAAATATACAGGGATGGGGAGGACAGCTTTACTGTCATGCGTCAAAAGCTGGAAGCAGGATATCCTGAGGAAATCCGTTATTTGAAAATAGCACAGAGCGCGGCACATTTTTCCCAGACGGGGCAGTATAATTATATCCGTATGATGAAACGCGGGGATAAAGTGAGCGCACAGCTTATGCTGGCAGACTGTATGAAAGATGCCATGCGGCTGGTGCATTATATTAATAACACCTATCCGCCCCATGACAAATGGCTGTACCGCAGTATGCAGGAAAGTGAGCAGGGCAGGACGCTGGCGGTAAGGCTGGAGCAGTTACAATCTGTAATGTGGAAAATGGTAGACGGCAGCACGAAGGAGGATGCAGACAAAGATAAAGATGATTTGTCCGGGAAAATAGTGGCAGTTATCGAGGAAATCGGAGCATGGTTTGCAGACTGGATGTACCAGGAAAATATCATCAGTGATTCCGACAGTTATCTGGACACCCATACGGAGGAGCTGTTGTACAAGGCAGGCCTTGCCCCGGATACCAGGGAACAGTTGGTGGAAAAAATAGCGGCACTGGAGTTTGAGGCGTTTGACAAAGTACAGAATGAGGGAGGAAGAGCGGAATGTCAGAATGACTGGGCAACCTTTTCCATTATGCGCAAAAGCCAGTACCTGACATGGGACCGTACCATGCTTTTACAGTATCTCTATGATTTTAACCGGGAATACCGAAAGGGGCACAATCTGATTACGGAAAAATACGGACGTATGATGGAGAGTACCGCACCCGAAGAATATGAGAAACTCAAAAGTAATTTCCCCGAACTGACCGAAGAGAAAAAAGCCATTATAGAACAGATTGTGCAGATGCAGGTGAACTGGATGGAACATTTTGCGGCAGAATATCCCCATCTTGCGGATAATGCCAGAAGTGTGCATACCAGCGAGGACAATCGGTATAATACCTCATATGAGACGTATCTGCGGGGAGAGCTGGGAACCTATTCCGATAAAATGCTGGAACTATATGGAAGATATGTGGTGGACTATGCAAAACAGAATAAGAATCTGACGTATGCCATTATGGAGAACAGTGTGCGGCTGTATGGATATAAGGATTTGGAGGATGCGGAGCGGTTTCTGGGGCTATAATGTTGCCGGAGTAGGTTGGGAAATGCTTAAACTGGTGATTAAATTGTATTGCTTTTGTGCGCACATATTGGTATAATTAGACTAATAAAAGGCAACACTAGGATTTTGGAAAGGAGTGTTATACTATGGCAACAAAATCAGCTAATTTATACGCAAGAATAGAGCCGGATGTGAAAGAACAGGCAGAAAGCATTTTGTCAGCACTTGGTATTCCGGCCTCCAATGCTATTAATATGTTTTACAAACAGATTATTTTAAACAGGGGACTTCCGTTTGAAGTAAAAATACCTATAGCAAGACCTGCCAATGTGGCAGAGTTGACCGAAGCAGAATTAAGCGTAGAGCTGGAGAAGGGATATGCGGATATGGCTGCAGGAAGAACAAAACCTGCGAGACAAGTATTTTCTGATATCCGCAAAGACTATGGTATATGATTTATGAGGTAACTACCACTAAGCAAGCTGATGCCGATTTGAGGGAAATATATGAGTATATTGCCTTTGAGCTCCTTGCACCGGATAATGCAGTGAAACAGATTGACCGATTAGAGGAAAACATCATAGGGCTTGATAAATTCCCGGAAAAATTCAGACGCTATGAAAAGGAGCCATGGCATAACAGAGGATTAAGGGTAATGCCTGTTGACAATTATTTGGTGTTTTATATTTCGGATAAGGAGACAAGGGTTGTGACGGTAATTCGTGTTATCTATGTGGGCAGAGATGTTGATAACCAGCTTAAAACCACACAGTAATGTAAAAATATTTATAAGTTTCTTTTTCATAAGAGAGTAAACAGTGATTAAAATGTATGAAAAATAAAAAGTGGAAGAAAGATGCAGACAAATTGTAAAAAATGGGAAGCCGTCGGGCTTCCTATATTTTTGGGATAAATACATATGCTAATTCTGTAAAATCAGGATGAAAATAAATGTTTGAAAAGTGCGAAAGGAGTGTATGTATGGATACCAATAATATGTCAATGGGCGGTTTTCCCATGACCGGGCTGCCCATGGGATTTGCAATGTCGTTAGCAATGAATGAGCCAGCAATGGAAGGATACGCAGGCTTAAGTGAGACAGAGCGGGAGCATCTGATTATGCGGTGCAGGGATGCACGTTCCAAAGAAGAAATGCAGAAAATTGTGGATTCTCTGGTGCCGGAAGGCAATGTCCATAATCTGTTTGAGCATGGTGAGGAAAATGGCAGCAGCGGGGCAGAGAAATTTTTCTAAAATAGTGTGGGTATTTGTGGCGGATGGTTAATACCATCCGCCATCCATTGTGATAATCTGTCCAGTCATATATTCGGGGGCCTGGGCAAGCATAAGGGCGAGGGAGGCAACCTCCCCCGGGGTGCCCAGTCTGTCCGCAGGAATTTCCGCTTGCAGGGCTTTCTTGTCTTCGGGGGAAAGGTGGGCATTCATCTTGGTGTCAATGACGCCGCAGGCAATAGCGTTTACCTGGATATTGCTGGGAGCCAGCTCCTTTGCCAGAGCCTTGGTAAAAGCATTCATACCGCCTTTGGAAGCGGAATAAGCAACCTCCATGGAGGCCCCCACATTACCCCATACAGAGGAAATATTGATAATTTTACCTCTGTGGTTTGCAAGCATCAGGGGAATGGCGGATTTGCAGGTATAAAAACAAGAATCCAGATTGGTGCCCATGACCCTGTGCCACTCGTCGGGGCTCATATCAGATAAAAGACCGATGTGGGCGATTCCGGCGTTGTTGACAAGTACATCAAGATGCTTTATCCGGGAGAAAAGGCTGGTAACTTCCTCATAATTTCCCATATCTGTCTGTATGCCATGGCAGGGGACAGAATAGGATTTTTCCAGTTCTGCGGCAAACCGGGAAAGCATTTCTATGGAATGATTGCAGGTAAGATATAATTGGTAGCCTTCCTTTGCAAAAGCTTCGGCAATGGCTTTGCCGATACCGCGGGAGGCTCCGGTGATACAAGCTGTTTTCATGGTAAAAGCCTTTCTTGCATTTTTATAACAGTATAGCATGGGTCTGCTTGCTTTTCCATAAGCAAACTGCTACACTTAAGGAAATCGGAAACAAAAAAATGACCCCAAAAAGGTGGAAGGCAGAGAGGAAGGAAATATGTACGATTTGATTATTATAGGTTCGGGACCAGCGGGATTGTCCGCGGCGGTATACGGAATACGGGCAGGATTAGACCTGCTGGTATTAGAGAAAAACTCTTTCAGCGGTGGACAGGTATTAAACACTTATGAGGTGGATAATTATCTGGGGATGTCGGGAATAAATGGATTTGATATGGGTATGCAGTTTCGGGCACATGCAGACAAGCTGGGTGTGGTCTTTAAAGAAGCGCAGGTACAGTCCATAGAGGATAAAGAAGACTATAAAATTGTGCATACGCGCAAAGAGGATTATGAGACAAAGGCGGTGATTCTTGCCACTGGGGCGGAACATGCACATCTGGGAGTACCCGGAGAGGAAGAATTTGCGGGGAGGGGAGTTTCCTATTGTGCCACCTGCGATGGGGCATTTTACAGAGAGCGTACTGTGGCAGTTGTGGGTGGCGGTGATGTGGCGCTGGAGGATGCGATTTACCTCGCCAGAACCTGCAAAAAAGTGTATCTGATTCATAGAAGGGATGAATTTCGGGGGGCGAAAGTGCTTCAGGAGGAAGTCAGACAGCTTTCCAATGTGGAGATTTGTTATCACCAGACAGTAAAAGAGATTCATGGAAGTGATATGGTGGAAGAACTTCTGATTACCAATACTCAGACGGGTGAGGAGAGCAGACTGTCTGTGGACGGTGTTTTCATAGCAGTGGGCATCAGACCGGACAGTGCCCTGGTCTGTGATATGACAGCCCATGATGACAATGGATACATTCTTGCAGGAGAGGACGGCATTACAGACAGGAAAGGAATTTTTGTGGCAGGAGATGTGCGCAGGAAACCTCTGCGCCAGATTGTGACTGCGGTGGCAGACGGCGCCAATGCCGCCATGAGTGCGGCGGAATACTGCCGACTATAAGTATTAAAAAATATGATAAATTACAAATAACAGTTCAGCCTTGCACCAGGTCACGCCGCCGGACCATAGTTGTTCCTATTCAGGCACGCTCCCGCTTGAATAAAAACGTAGCGGACACATAAGGCAC
>CAZRZM010000052.1:0-17215 GCA_964604575.1 uncultured Acetatifactor sp. | reverse complement strand
TCAATACACAAAGCTGTTGTTGATAATATGTAGTGAAATAGATTCGATTGCCGAAGTTTTGTGTGGTATGTACGAAGAAAAAGTTCCCTTTGGAATAAAAAATAAATTGGATGCTCTTGTTGAAAAATATCCTAAATTGAAAAAGTATAGGGTAAATACTAAATTTCCATATGATATCAAAAACATCACACCGATGGATAAATTTTCTGATTCTATCTCGGATTGGTGCGCTTTTTGATGGTGAACTTAAGCTTTGATGCCGAAAGCAGATATAATAATTTTTTAGAAGAATCCAAATTATGAATACATTAAAAAAATACGAAACCGCATTTTCCAGTATGTCCTTTTGCCATTTTGACGGGATTTCCCTGCCCAGCCTGCGGACTGACCCGTGCAGCAATGCTGGTTATGACCGGACAGTTTACCGATGCTTTTTGGCGCAATACTTTCTAATTAACCAAAGTGGATTTGCTATTGACAAAACATATGAAAATGCTAAAATAAAAATTAGAATAATTCCATTTTGCGTTTTTCGTGGAGCGTTCTGACAGGACAAAACAGTATGCTTATCCGATATTCGCAACTTTCCTATAGTTTTTGCCTTCTGTGACAATCAGCCAACAGCCGTGCGAGTGTGTCAGTCCCATTTTTATGGGAATAAATGGGAAACTGGTGAACAAAATGGGAGATTGGATAACGTAGTAATTGCTATTGTAATTACTGCAGTTTTTACGTAGGGAAAGGATACATCATTATGAAATTGAGAAAAAAGGCTTCAAACAATGCTATCAATTCTATTTCAAGGCTTGTCGACATGCAGTATGAGCCGGCAAACGGGGAGTTAAACAACATTCACCAGCGTCTGATGAAAGGACGGAATGAGTTTGAGCAGGCTGTGACAAAAACCATGGATGCAGTTATCCATATAAGCGCCATGGATTTAACACTGGAAACAAATGCTGCGAAGGTAGAACAGATTAACACTTCCATTGCAGATTCTGTACGTACCATCAGCGAATCGGCAGAAGCTACGGCGGGTATCGCTTCTGAAGTAGCAAAGGCACATGAAAGTCTGACAACAACAATTATTGAGGTTGCGGATGAATCGGGCAAAATAATGGGAGATATCCGTAACTGTGAAAATGAACTTACTGCTATTACGGGGCTGTCTGATTCAGCTATTTCTACAGCGAGAGAAATGAAAACAGATATTTACGGTCTGCTTGATATTATCCGAAACATGAGCGAGGCGATTGAGGCAGTCAACTCCATTTCCTCCCAGACCAACCTTTTGGCGTTAAATGCTTCCATAGAAGCAGCCCGCGCCGGAGAAGCCGGCAGGGGATTTGCAGTTGTGGCAGAGGAAATCCGAAATCTTGCAGATGAGACAAAATCATTGACAGAGCGTATGGGAACCTTTATAACCAGTATTCAGGCAGCTTCCCAGAAGAGTTCCGACAGCGTGGATACAACGGTTTCAGAGCTGGAGCATATTAATGAGAATATCCAGAATGTATGGAAAATTACCGGAAATAACCGTACCGGTATGGACCATATTGCAGACTCTGTTTCTTCTCTGGCGGCTGTCAGCGAAGAAATCAGCAGTTCCATGAATGAGCTGGATAATCAGATGCATTATGTACATGAACAGTGTCAAAGCCTGAAGGAGAACGCTGATTCTCTGGCAGTTTCCAGTCATTCAATTGCAGAACTTGTGGAGCCTTCCAAAGCGATTGAGAAGCATCTGGATGAGTCTGCCAAAATTATGGGAAACATGGCACGGGATGCGTTTTATATGCTGGATAACCAGATCATTATTAATTGTCTTAACAATGCAATCAGTGCACACCAGAACTGGCTGGATACATTAAAAGATATAGCGCAGACCGGAGAGATAAAGGTGTTGCAGACAGACTGTACAAAATGTGGGCTTGGCCGTTTCTACTACACTTTCCAGCCCATAAATCCGAAGGTAACAGATATCTGGAACAGAGTTGGTGATAAACACAAAACATTTCATTCCTATGGAACAGAAATGATTTCAACCGTCCGCTCCGGGAAAACCGAGGAACTGCAGCAGATTTATGAAAAAGCAGAAGAATGCTCCAGAGAACTGCTCTCAGATTTTCGGACACTGATTGAAATTATTGAAGCACTGTCAAAAGAAAACATCCGTATTTTTGAGTAATCATTTACATATTGGCAGATAGTATAAAAAGACACTTCCGTATCTGTTGCGGAAGTGTTTTTAATTGATTTTCTGCGTTCGGTATGTTAAAATAATTGCGATTGATATTATGTTAATTTGTATTGACAGACATATATGCAGTTTCTAAGGAGAAAGGTAAATGAAAAAGAGCATAGTAAATAGTAAAACAACACGTTTTCTGATAGGAAGTTTTATAGGTCTTATAATTGTCAGTATCATAGTTTTTCTTATGCTGGGATTTTATATGAACCGGATAGGGGAAAAAACGATTAACGTGGTGGGCGAACTGTATATGACAGGTATAAGCGACCAGATCGCTGCCCGTTTTCAGACTCTTATAGATGCGAAATTTGAGCAGGCGGAAGCAGCGGTCAAAGTGGTTTCGCCCGATAATGATGATATGGATGCTTTATATAGTGAACTGACTTACAGGGTGCAGGTCAGGGATTTTGAGTATCTGGCGCTCTGTTCCCAGGAAGGAGAACTTCAGGAAATATATGGGAATCAGATACAGCTTACCGACCCGGAGCCTTTTTTTGATTCCTTGAAGAGAAATGAAAGAAAAGTGGCTGTGGGTGTGGATGATACCGGACGCAATATTGTTTTGTTCGGTGTTGAGGCAGGTTATCCTATGCTCAATGGAGAAAAGTGCATGGCGATGATTGTAGCCCTTCCGGTGGAATATATTTCCGATACACTTGAAATGGAACAGGAAGATGCGCTGGTACATACACATATTATCCGGAAAGATGGCAGTTTTGTTATACACGACCCGGGTATAAATACTCCCGATTATTTCAGTAACCTTTATGTAAAATATACTGATGGTAAAACGGAGGAGATTCGCAGGTATATTGAGGAATTGTCCGCTGCAATGGAAGCAGGAGAGGACTATTCCACCATTCTCAGACTGGGTGGAAGCAGGCAGCAGATATATAGTACATCGCTGGCACATTCAGAGTGGTATTTGGTTACCATACTGCCCTATGGTATTTTGAATGAAACTGTGAACGGACTGAGCAGGCAGCGGACGACGGCAACTGTGGCTGCTTTTCTTGTAATATGTGCCGTGATGATATTGATTTTCTATCGTTATTTCCAACTGATGCGCCAGCAGCTTAAGGAGGTAGAGGAAGCCCGACAGATAGCAGTACAGGCAACGAAAGCCAAGAGTGAATTCCTTTCCAATATGAGCCATGATATCCGTACTCCCATGAATGCCATTGTGGGTATGACAGCTATTGCCACAGCACATATTGATGATAAGGAACAACTGCAGAACTGTCTGAGAAAAATTGCTTTATCCGGAAGACATTTACTGGGGCTTATTAATGATGTATTGGATATGTCCAAAATAGAAAGCGGCAAAATGACCTTGAGCATGGATTTGGTTTCCCTGCCGGAAGTGATAGAGGGAGTTGTTGGTATTGTGCAGCCCCAGGTGCATGCAAAGCAGCAGAGTTTTGATGTACAGGTTGACGGGGTTAATGTGGAGGATGTTTACTGCGACAGTGTGCGGCTCAACCAGGTGCTCCTCAATCTTTTATCCAATGCAGTGAAATACACTCCGGCGGGAGGCTCTATCCGTTTATCTTTTTATGAGGAGCCGTCACCTAAAGGAGAGGATTATATCCGTACCCATGTGGAGGTTGTGGATAATGGAATTGGTATGTCCGAAGAGTTTCAGCAGAAAATATTTGAGTCCTATTCCCGTGCAGACAGCAAACGGGTGTATAAGACAGAGGGTGCCGGACTGGGTATGGCAATTACGAAATATATTGTGGATGCAATGGAAGGAACCATTGATGTACAGAGTGAACTGGACAAAGGGACTGCTTTCCATCTGATACTGGATTTAGAAAAAGCAGATGTGAAAGAGGTTGACATGGTTCTTCCTGCATGGAAGATGCTGGTGGTGGATGACGACGAGATATTGTGCCATACTACGGTGGAGGCGCTGCGGACTATTGGTATCAGGGCGGACTTTACATTGAGCGGTGAGAAAGCTATTGAGCTTGTACACCAGCATCATCAGAAGAGAGATGATTATCAGATTATTCTGCTGGACTGGAAACTGCCGGGAATGGATGGTATTCAGGTTGCCCGCGCGATTCGCCGCGATTTGGGTCAGGATATTCCCATTATTCTGATTTCTGCCTATGACTGGAGTGAATTTGAGACAGAGGCGAAGGAGGCGGGTGTCAGCGGATTTATCTCCAAACCGTTGTTTAAGTCTACTTTGTTTTACGGACTGAGAAAATACATGGGTGTGGAACAGTCGGATGAGGAGATAGCAGAACAGAATATTGACTTGTCCGGCCGCCGTATATTGGTCGCAGAAGACAATGACCTTAACTGGGAGATTCTGAAAGAACTGCTGGCGGATGTGGGTCTGGAGCTGGAGTGGGCAGAGAATGGGCAGATTTGTGTGGATAAATTCCAGCAGTCCGAAGAGGGATATTATGATGCCATCCTCATGGATGTCCGTATGCCGGTTATGACAGGATACGAAGCCACAGAGACAATCCGTGCCCTGTCCCGGTCTGATGCGCAGACAATTCCTATTATAGCAATGACGGCAGATGCGTTTACTGAGGATGTCCAGCATTGTCTGGATTCCGGTATGAATGCACACACTGCGAAACCCATTAATGTGGAAGAAGTAATGTTTTTGCTGAAAAAATATCTGGGTGTATCTTGATGGATGAGTACTCTGCTTATGAAAGGAAATGATATCGGATAAACTACAATAAATGTGAGAATAATAATGATATCAGTGGAAAAGAAAGAATAAGGAGATAAAGTCATGTGTACAGCAGTAACTTATAAAACGAAGGATTTCTATTTTGGAAGAACACTGGATTATGATTTTTCTTACGGTGATGAGGTTACGGTAACGCCACGCAATTATTGTCTGCGGTTTCGCAATATGGGCGTGATGAAAAAACATTATGCAATGATTGGTATGGCGCATGTGGCAGAAGATTATCCATTGTACTATGACGCAGTCAATGAAAAAGGACTGGGAATGGCGGGTCTGAATTTTGTGGGCAACGCGTATTACGCAGAAGAAACCCAGGATAAAGACAATGTGGCGACCTTTGAATTTATTCCATGGATTCTGGGACAGTGTGCCACAGTCAGAGAGGCAAGGGGGCTGTTGGATAAAATAAATCTGACAAACATCTCCTTTAATAAAGAACTTCCGGTGGCTCAGCTTCACTGGATAATTGCGGACCGCGAGGAGACAGTTACAGTGGAGTCAATGCAGGATGGAATAAAAGTTTACGATAATCCGGTGGGAGCATTGGCAAACAACCCACCCTTTCCGGAGCAGATGTTCCAGTTGAACAATTATATGAGTCTGTCTGCCAAAGACCCCGTGAATCATTTTTCCGATAAGCTGTCTTTAACCAGATACAGCCGTGGAATGGGTGCGCTGGGGCTTCCGGGAGATTTGTCCTCCCAGTCCCGTTTTGTACGTGTTGTTTTTACCAGGATGAATTCGGTTTCCGGTGATTCGGAGACAGAGAGTGTCGGACAGTTTTTTCATATTCTTGGCTCTGTTGCCCAGCAGAGAGGCTGCTGCGAGGTAGAGGATGGAAAATATGAAATTACCATATATACATCATGCTGTAACGCAGATAAAGGAATTTATTACTACACCACTTATAATAATCATCAGATTACGGCGATAGACATGAATAAAGAGGATTTGGATACAAATTTTCTCATAAGATATTCTTTGGTTTTGGAAGAGCAGATTCATATGTTGAATTGAATAATCCGCTTGGACAGATAGTGGGATAAAAGAGGTATATACAATGGAACAGTATAAAATGAATGCGGATATTTCTTTGACTTTTGATGAGAATACATTACCAATTATTGAACAGATAGCGGAAGGGATGCCTGGGGGGTTTTTTATTTATCATGCAGATGGTAAAGAAGAATTGATTTATTTTAACAGAGCTATGCTGCGGATTTTCGGCTGCGACACGAAAGAAGAGTTTTATGAACTCACAGGAAATTCTTTCCGGGGAATCGTGCATCCGGATGATCTGGAAAGAGTGGAGGAGAGTATAGCCAGACAAGTTGAAAACAGTACATATAATCTGGATTATGTCGAATATAGAATTATCCAGAAGAATGGTAATCTGCGCTGGGTGGAGGATTATGGGCATTATCTGCATACCAAAATGTATGGAGATGTTTTTTATGTATTTATAGAGGATGCAACCGAGAGAATGCGGCAGCGCATGAATGATTTGGAGAGGGTGAACGAGGAACTGCGAAATGCCAATGCAAGAGAGAGTCAGTATAAAAAGGCGGTTCTGTATGATGCGGTGTTGTTTTCAGAAATTAATCTGACGAAGAATATGTTTATTACAGAGGCTTTACAGATGAGGGATGGAAGGGTCGATAATCCGTCTGACTTTCCGGGTATGAAGTCTTTGGATAAATATTCCGATTATGTGGAAGCCTGGCTGGATATTGTGGACTGCGGACAGAAAGAGGAGTTCAAAAGATTTTTTGAGAAAGCCAGGCTCATTCAGTGTTATGAGAAGGGAGAACTGGAGCAGACAATGGATAGCTGGGTCACCGATGTGATGGGCAGAAGGCGTCTGCGTCATTATGTGTTTCTGCTTGGTAAAAATGAGGTTACAGGAGATATTGAAGCATTATCCATCGTGAAGGATATAACGGAGCAGATGGAAAAGCAGAACCTTCTAAAAGATGCACTGCAGCAGGCGGAAACGGCGAAGCGGGCGAGAAGTGTGTTTTTGTCCAATATGTCCCATGATATCCGCACCCCGTTAAATGCAATTATCGGATATACGGAGTTGATACAGAACCATATAATGGAAAAGGACAAGGTAGAGGAGTATAATGGGAAAATCCGTATGTCCGGGGAACAACTGCTTTCTATTGTAAATGAGTCTCTCGAAGTGACCCGTATGGAATCAGGGAAGGTTACACTGGTGGAAAAGGAGTGCAATCTTGCAGAGCTGTTTACAGAGCTGGAGAAGGAAATATCACCGGTGATGCGTGCGAAGACGGTAGATTTTACTGTTGATAAAACCGGAGTGCGTCATTCTGCAGTGATTGCAGATGAAATACGGATTAAGGAGATTTTGGGCCAGTTACTGGACAATGCGGTGAAGTATACAAATCCAGGTGGAAAAATCAGTCTCACTGTCACGGAGGAGGATGTGGATTTTGCGGAGTACGCTAAATACCGGTTTGTGGTGCAGGATGACGGAATCGGTATTTCCAAAGAGTTTATGAACAATCTCTTTGACCCCTTCAAGCGGGAAAACAATACGACACAGAGCGGCGTGCTGGGAACCGGACTGGGACTTACTGTTGTGAAGAATATGGTGGATATGATGGAGGGAAACATAGAGGTTGAGAGTGAACCTCGGAAAGGCAGCAGATTTACAGTCAGTCTGCTTTTGAAGCTTCAGGGAGAACAGAATGGGGATACGGAAATAATACCGGAACCTCTTATGGATGAAGATGCACTGAAAGGCAGGAGGATACTGCTGGTGGAGGACAATGAGATTAATCTTGAGATTGCGGAAGAACTGCTGATAAGTCAGGATTATCTTGTGGAGACTGCACAGGATGGTGACATAGCGCTGGAAATGGTGGCAAATTCCCAGCCGGGATACTATGATCTGATACTTATGGATATTCAGATGCCGGTGATGAATGGACATGAAGCAACGAAAGCGATTCGGGGGCTTGCCAATAAGGAACTGTCCAGTATCCCCATTATTGCTTTGTCCGCCAACGCATTTGCCGAAGATTACCGCCAGTCCATAGAAGTCGGAATGGATGCACATTTCCCCAAGCCCATTGATATCAATAATCTTCAGGAAGTGATTCGGACTGTCTTAAGCAATCGCAGGGATTAAGCTAAACAGCTTTCCCGGAGAGGAATGGGTGTTATGGAACACCAAAAGGAGATGTCCCATGAAAGGAGATTTGACGGAAGGAAGTATTATAGGTAAACTGCTTTTATTTGCCCTGCCTCTGATGGCAGGGAATCTTTTGCAGCAGTTTTATAATATTGTAGACACCTGGGTTGTAGGTAAATTCCTGGGTTCGGATGCACTGGCGGCAGTAGGTTCCTCCTATACACTGATGGTTTTTTTAACCTCTGTATTTTCGGGACTTTGTATGGGAAGCGGAGTGGCATTTGCTGTCTACTTTGGAAGAAAGGATTTGGACAGTTTAAAATCAGGGGTCTTTCTCTCTTTTACATTCATTGGGGGAATCACGATAGTATTAAATATAGCGTTGTTTCCCTGTCTTGATTTTATCATGGAACTTTTGCAGGTGCCGGATGGTCCGGCACCTTTTATGAAAGCATATCTTGCAGTTATTTTCTGGGGAGTCACAGCTTCTTTTTTGTATAATTATTTTGCCTGTCTGCTGCGGGCATTGGGCAATTCCATGGTTCCCCTTGCTTTTCTGGGCGTTTCGGTAGTATTAAATATTGTACTGGATATGGTATTTGTTCTGATTTGCGAATGGGGTGTCCGGGGTGCGGCTGCTGCCACTGTCATGGCACAGTTTGTTGCTGCTGTAGGGATTGGACTGTATACTTGTCTGCGGTTTCCCGATGTCAGACCCGGCAGGTGTCACAGGAGATGGAACGGAAAAATTTTTAAGGAGCTTATGAATTTGTCTTTTCTTACCTGTGTCCAGCAGTCAGTAATGAATCTGGGTATCCTTATGGTGCAGGGGCTGATTAACAGTTTTGGAACTGTGGTGATGGCAGGATATGCCGCAGCAGTCAAGATAGACTCCCTTGCTTATATGCCGGTGCAGGATTTTGGCAATGCTTTTTCAACTTATATTGCGCAGAATTATGGGGCAGGCAGAATGCAGCGTATACGGAAGGGAATGAGGAGTGCTGCGGCTACGGTACTCATTTTCAGCGTTCTTGTGGGGATGGGGGTATGTTTTTTTGCAGAACCGCTTATGAGCATTTTTGTGGATGTCTCGGATAAAGCGGTGGTTGCCGCAGGAACAGGTTATCTGTGCACAGTGGCTTCCTGCTATGTGGGAATAGGCTTTTTGTTTTTATTCTATGGATTTTACCGGGCAGTCAACAGACCGGGGGTTTCTGTGGTGCTCACAGTTATTTCGTTAGGAAGCCGTGTGGCGCTTGCTTATATTTTGTCTGCAAGACCCGGAATCGGTGAAAATGGTATCTGGGCGGCAATTCCTATTGGGTGGTTTCTGGCGGATTTAATGGGAGCGGCGGGGCTTTTGGTTATGGGAAGGAAGCAGTTAGGTATTGAACTTTATACATCAGGC
Organism: uncultured Acetatifactor sp.; assembly: GCA_964604575.1. Lineage (GTDB taxonomy): Bacteria > Bacillota > Clostridia > Lachnospirales > Lachnospiraceae > Acetatifactor. The sequence continues at coordinate 7,674 of CAZRZM010000052.1, read as the reverse complement.
GTACTATAATGAGAGTGGAAGTGCTAATAAGCATGGTATCAGAAATGACATTGGAGATGAAGGAGGTTATAGGAATATGGGATTTTTGGAAGGTAAGACAGCGATTATTACAGGTGCAGGAAGGGCGGTGCTGAGCGATGGCAGATGTGGCTCCATCGGATACGGAATTGCCACTGCGTATGCAAAAGAGGGAGCAAATCTGGTAATTACCGGGCGTAATGTACAGAAGCTGGATGAGGCGAAGGAGGAACTGGAAAGGTTATATGGAATCAAGGTGTTGACAGTACAGGCAGATGTGAATGCCGATGCTGACAATGAGGCAGTGGTTGCCAATGTGGTAAACAAAACTATGGATACCTTTGGCAGGATTGATGTTTTGATTAACAATGCGCAGGCATCTGCATCGGGAGTCACCCTGGCAGACCATACTACGGAGCAGTTTAATCTGGCACTGTATTCCGGTTTATATGCTACATTTTATTATATGAAAGCGTGTCATCCGTATCTGGCAGAGTCCAAGGGCGCGGTAATTAACTTTGCTTCCGGGGCAGGTCTGTTCGGAAACTTTGGACAGTGTGCCTATGCTGCGGCCAAGGAAGGAATACGCGGTCTGACCCGTGTGGCGGCAACGGAATGGGCGAAGGACGGTATCAATGTAAATATTGTATGTCCGTTGGCGTGGACCGCACAGCTTGAGCGGTTTGAGCAGCAGTATCCGGACGCATTCAAGGAGAATGTGAAGATGCCGCCTGCAGGACATTATGGTGATGCGGAACTGGAAATCGGCAGGGTATGTGTCCAGCTTGCTTCTCCTGATTTCAAATATATGACAGGAGAGACGATTACGCTGGAGGGCGGAATGGGATTAAGACCATAACGCGGCAGATGAGATAGAAGCGATAGAATCAGGCGGAATCATTGTCTGGAACAGGAATGATTCTAAAAAAACAGGAGGTTGGCTTCGAAGGTTCAGTGAACTAAAATAGTTGTATGAGAAGTCATATGATGGAACAGTATCAGGAAATAACATGGAGGTATTTATGAAACGATATGTAGTGGTTGCATAGCGGAGGCTATTGCAATAGGGTAATCATTGTTATAGCCATCGCGATTCCTAAAAGAATTTTATATTAGGAGGGCAGCCATGGGCTATATGAGGGCAGAGGAAATTTTGCCGAGGGAAGTGCTGGAACTGGTCTGGCAGTATGTGGATGGACAGACCATTTATATTCCACGCAGACCGGATTCCCATAAATCCTGGGGAGCCGGAACAGAGACAAAAAAGGATTTGATGATTCGTAACAGACAGATGTATGAGGAATATCAGTCCGGTGTGACAGTTTCGGAGTTGGCGGAAAGATATTTTTTGACGCAAAAAAGTGTACAGAGAATCATCAGAAGTTTTAAACGATAAAGGAAAGCTGGTATCTTTGGCATGGGCAGGATATCAGCTTTTTCATATGGGAGAATTTCCACTGGAACGGATAGAGGAAATGACAAAAATGATGGGCGGTGAGGGCGGTTATAAGCTATAAAAAAGGAAAATAAATTCTTGTGATAGTGTTTTGGATAAAGTATAATTAAAGTTACAGTACGAATAAGTATTTGTAACTTTAAGAAACAGCAAAGCCGACTGTCATATGAAAATTATGCAGCGACGCTTGGAAATGGAGAGCGTTATGAAGAACAAAACACGGGCACTGAGTATCAAGAGCAAAATATTATGTACCTCCAGTCTGATAATTGTATTGCTGGTATTTCTGCTGGGCTTTAACTTTTACAGACAGATGGAAAAGAATATGCTGGCAATGGGGATTGAACAGGCCGGGGTGGCAGCAGACCTGGCGGTGAACCAACTGGAGCCTGGTGCCGTGGGGGCACTGGCAATAGGAGATGAGGAGACAACAGAATATATCAGTATGCGCCAAAGTCTCATAGATATTAAGGATATCTGTAGTGTAGCATTTTTATATACACTGTATACGGACGGAAACAAAGTTTATTATGGAATTGATACGGACAACAGTGACAACAGACAGAGCATAGGCAGTGAATTTGCATATACTTATGAAGAGCTGCGTGAAGTTTTTGATGGCAGGAAATATGTGCAGGATTATATTGATTCCACGGAGGACGGCGATTTGATAACGGCATATCTGCCTATTGTGGATGAGGATAAACAAGTTGTTGCCATATTAGGCTGTGATTATGATGCGTCAGAGATTGTAGCCCAGCTTACGGATACAAGGAATAAAATACTGCTCATCGGCGGAATTGGACTGGCGGTTGCCCTGATTCTTTTTAATATCGTGATAGGAGCGATTATGAAAAGTATACGCAAGGTCAACCGCAAGATAGATGAACTGACCAGGAACGGAGGAGATTTGACCCAGACGCTTGATGTTCATACCGGTGACGAAATGGAGATTCTCGCACATAGTGTCAATGAACTGCTTCATTATATACGTTCTATTATGTTAAACATTGCAGGTAATTCCACCAGTCTGGGTCAGACCACCAAAGAGGTGGCGGAAAATCTTATCAAGGCGGATGAAAGTATTGTGGATGTATCCGCCACCATGGAGGAGATGAGTGCAGCCATGGAAGAATCCACAGCCACACTCAGCCAAATCAGTAAAGCAGTGGCTGATTTGTATGAGAATATAAATGGTATTTCCACAAGAGCGGCAGCAGGAAAAGATTCTACCAGGGCTATCCGTGAAAAAGCACAGTCTATATATAAAAATGCCTCTGTGGAGCAGAAGAAGATTTACGAACTGGCAGGAGAAATGGCTGATGCCATGAATGAAAAGATTACACAGTCAAAATCGGTGGAGGAGATTGCACTGCTCACGGAAAATATTATAGAAATTACGGACCAGACGAATCTGCTTGCCTTAAACGCCAGTATCGAAGCGGCCAGAGCAGGAGAGGCGGGAAAGGGCTTTGCTGTTGTGGCAGATGAAATCAGTAAGCTGGCAGATGATTCCGCAAAATCAGCCACCCGGATTCAGCAGGTGAGTGAAGCAGTGATTACTGCGGTAGGAGAACTTTCCCTGGAAGCAGAAAATCTGCTCGCCTTTATAGAGCGGGATGTAATGGAAGGATATCGGAAGCTTCTTGTGACAAGTGAGGATTACAGCAGGGATGCGGATGATATTCAGACGCTTATGGAAAACTTTGCCGGTGGTTCAGGGCAGTTAAAAGAAACAGCGGACAATATCAAAAAGTCTATCGAAGCGGTTGATATTGCCGTTGAGGAAAGCGCAAAAGGGGTTACCAATATTGCCGAGAGAGCATCAGAGCTTATGGAAAACATGACGGAGATACAAGGAACGGCAGACACCAATAAACAGATTGCGGTACAGTTGAATAATGAAGTAAATAAGTTCCGGCTGGAATAATCAGGGAGAGATTGGAATGGCATTTGATTACAAAAAGGAATATAAAGAATTTTACATGCCCAAAAACAAGCCGGGTATTGTGAAAGTACCGCCCATGAATTTTATTGCGGTGAGAGGTAAAGGTAATCCCAATGTGGAGGGAAGTGAATACAAGGAATCCATCGGTCTGCTTTACGGCATTGCCTTTACCATCAAAATGAGCAAGATGGGCAGTAAACAAATAGAGGGATATTTTGATTATGTGGTGCCGCCCCTGGAGGGCTTCTGGTGGCAGGAGGGGGTCTGCGGAATTGACTATGCCAAAAAGCAGGAGTTTCAGTTTATTTCCGTCATACGGCTTCCTGATTTTGTGAAAAAAGAGGATTTTGACTGGGCTGTCTCGGAGGCCACAGCGAAAAAGAAGACGGATTTTTCCAAGGTGGAGTTTCTCACCTATGATGAGGGGCTGTGTGTCCAGTGTATGCACATAGGTCCCTATGATGAGGAACCGGCTACGGTGGCACTGATGCACGATTATATGACTGCCCAGGGCTATGAACTGGATATCACTGAGCAGAGGCTTCACCATGAGATTTATCTCAGTGATGCCAGAAAGGTTGCGCCGGAGAAACTAAGGACGGTAATCAGACATCCCATCAAAGAGAAATAATGGGGCAGAGGCGGGCATATTGACATGGAAAACGAGAAAAAGCAATATAAAATCCAGTATGCCACGGAAAGTAATTTCCGCTCCTGGATGAATATGGTTGAAATTGTAAAAGACAATTTCCCCGGTCTGGAGACAGAAGAGAAGCTGAATGACTATAAGGCGGTTGTCCGGAAAAACATAGACAGACAGACGGCTGTCTGTGCGCTGTCCGGCAATATGGTAGTTGGCATTTTACTTTTTTCAACGAAGCATAATATGCTGAGCTGTATGGCGGTGCATCCGGAATTCAGACGGAAAAATATTGCCACGAGGATGTTCCGGCTTATGCTGGAAAAAATGGATAAGGAGCGTCCGATAGTTGTGGAAACCTTTAGGGAAGAGGATACAAAAGGAACTGCACCGAGGGCATTTTATAAAAAGATGGGATTTGAGGAAGGAGAATTATGCCTGTTTGAGGACAGTTACCCGGAACAGAAATTCTATTTGTACAGTAGGGGCGCAGGAGACGATGGAAAAAGAAGAATTTGAAAAACAGTGGGAAGAAGAACTGGTGAGCAGAATTGATGGTATGGAGGAGCATCAGGGGCAGATAAAGCCCATGACGAAAAAGGATTACATTATCATGGCTGTGATGGTTATAATCTGTTTGGGCGCACTAGTGGCAGGAGTATATCTGGCTTCATAAAAAATAAAACTGCTGTCTGCCGGAGCGGACAAGAGATATGGGAGTGAAGTGACATGGCAGGTACGAATGAAGAGATGGAAAAAGAAGCATATTTGGGAATATTGCCGGTAACTCCAAAGGAGCGGACTTATGGATTTCTGGATGCACTGCTGGTTTTATCCGGGTATTGTATCGCCACATGGAGTTACACCCAGGGTTCCTATCTGGCTACACTGGTGGGCTTTAAACAGCTTATCATCGGAGCCTTTTTAGGAGCTCTTTTGATGTTACTGATTTATCAGCTTCCGGTGATTTTATCGGTTCGCTACGGCATTGATATCTGGATATGGCTGAGAGGGGTTTTTGGAACAAAGGGCGTGAAGGTAGTCACAATAGTGATTATTCTCATCAATTTTCCATGGTATGCGGTATGCTGCGATTTGTTTGCCTCTTCCATGACTTCTCTTGCGGAGCTTTTTCATATCGACCTCCCGAAGGGGAGCCATCTGGCGCTGGGACTTTTCTGCGTGGTTGTGGGAACGGTGATAGCTTACCGCGGAATCAAAACTATCACATGGACTACCAGAATTCTGGTGCCTGCCCTGCTGGTGGTAGGGGTAATTGTTGTTATTGTAGGGTTTACTTCAGTGCCTTTTGAGGCAGTCTGGAATTATATCCCTAAAGAGAGCATCTATCCGGATTCCATCATTCCTTATATTTTGTCCATCGAGGCGAATTTTGCCTTTGTCATTACCCTGGTGGGAGGAATGGCGGAGATTCCCAGGCTCTGTAAAAGTGAAAAAAGCGGTTACTATGCAGGAGTGCTGGGGCAGGGACTTGCGGGCTCCTTTTTTGTGGTGGTGGGAGCGGTCATGGCAATCGCCATGGAATATGTGACAGGCAAAATGATTGATGACCCCACAGTGATGATGGCAACCTTATCCATTCCGGCGTTGGGACTTACGTCCCTGCTGCTTGTGGCGTTTGCCAATATCGGAACCCAGGCGGTGGGTTCTTATATTTATGGTGTGATGCTGAAATCCACGTTCAAAAAAGCAGATTACCGGATACTGGTGGTTGCGCTGGGCGTATATGTGGGAATTTTGTGCATCTGGGGAAAGATTGTGGAATATTTCGGAGCATTTCTGACTATCAGCGCCTGTGTCTATGCACCCCTTGCCGCCCTGCTTTTTGTGGATTTTTTCTTTGTGAGAAAACAGAAGCTGGACTTTTACAGTGCCTATGAATTAAAGGGGCACAGCAGCTATGGATATACCAAAGGCTTTAATATTATCGGTATATTTTGTCTGGTGGCGGGAGTTGCCATCTCCTTGTTTATCTATAATCCGGTGACAGGGGAGATTCATAATGAGCTGCTTTTTCGCCTCACACCCACGGGCGCATCCCTGCTGGGAACCGGAAGTCTATATTTTCTGCTGTGCAAATTGCCGCCTGTCAGAAGATATGTGCGAAAGGATGCGTTTGTCAGTCCCGACACCAGACCTTTTGACAGGAAAAAAATGCCGCCGAAGCAGAATCTGATTGCCCTGCCGGTAATCTGGCTGGGGAGTCTGCTGGCTACGCTTTCTGCGGGACTGAAAATTGTGAAATCGGATAAGCGCGGAATAAAGCCGCCTTTTCTGGTGCTTGGCACCCACCAGTCCTTTACGGATTTTTATGTGACGCCTCTGGCACTGTTTCCCCACCGGGCGAATTACATATCGGAGCTGGAGGGCTTTGAAAATTTTGGGGAGTGGCTGTATCGGCAGGCGGGCTGTATCGGCACCAGAAAATTCGTGGATGATATGGCACTGATTTATAATATGAAACGGATTATGGACAGAAAAGGAATTGTGGTGCTGTATCCGGAGGCACGGTATGCCAATGTGGGAACTTCGTCCAGACTTCCGGTATCGGTTGCCAAACTGGTAAAATATTTGAGGGTTCCGGTGGTGACATTAAACATGAAGGGAAACTATCTACAGTCTCCTATCTGGAATCTGGCAAAAAGAAAAGAAGCGAGACTCCACGCTGACATGACCTATGCGCTGACGGCGGATGAGGTGGAGCAGATGGCTGTGGAGGAAATTTATGACAGGATTTCCGGACTGCTTTCCTATGACGAATACAAGTGGCAGCGGGATATCAGGATGAAGATTTCCTATCCAAAGAGGGCAGAGGGGCTGCATATGCCTTTGTACCAGTGTCCCATATGCCGGGCGGAATACCGTATGTCTTCGGAGCAGGATTCCTTGTTTTGTGAGTGCTGTGGGGCAGTCTGGAAGATGGATGCGTATGGAACGCTGGTGCAGGAAATGCCACAGAATTCAATTATGCAGGATGAAATTTCCTGGAAGCAGGTATACATTCCCGACTGGTACGAATGGCAGCGGAAGCTTGTGAAAGAGCAGATAGATGCAGGAAATTACCATCTGGACGTGGCGGTGCAGGTGGAATCCCTTCCCAACGCCAGAAATTTTATTGCCTGCGGAGAGGGGCGTCTGTGCCATGAGGAAAGTGGATTTTACCTCACCTTTACTGATTACGGCGATGAGGAAAGAACCCACGTTTTCCCCAGTAATTCCTTGTTTTCCATCCATACGGAGTATGATTACAGAGGAAAGGGACAGTGTATTGTGTTATCCACAGTGGATAATTCCTATTTTATCTATCCGCTGGAGAGGGAATTTAATGTGACCAAGATACAGTTTGCAACTGAATACTTCTATGAAAAGAGCCGGAAAAAGAAGCGTTAGGAGGGATTCTGTTGCTTTTCATTCAGGAAATTAATCTTATGGGGAAAATAACAATGGAAACACTGTTCCGGAAAAAATATCTGCCGTGTATAAAAAGGTCGCTCGTGTGGAGCGACTTTTTTTAACTTGATTAATTATTTAAGGATTATTTAACCTGAATTATTCATGAGCATATAAAAATGCTCGATACTACAAAACCTT
>CAZRZM010000051.1:654-17627 GCA_964604575.1 uncultured Acetatifactor sp. | reverse complement strand
ATATTTTAGCCAAAATCCGCGGCCTGTTGGATTGAAGCTTTCAAAGTTCACGCCAAGCCTGGTATAGCCTTCTTCTTTCAGCGTGGATATGGTAAAGTTCAATAAATTTTGATACACTCCTTTTCCCCTATGCTCCGGCAGACAGTATGCACCGGTAATGTGACGGTAAGTGTTTCCTGCTGCAATAAACGCTTCGCCGGAAGCTGAAACTTTTAAATATGCACATATTTTGCCGTTCTGCTTTGCCACAAAGTACCGTACCTCTTCCTGCATGGAGGATACCATAAACTCCTCCTGTGTTTCGGGCCTGCGATTCATAAAAAAAGGGCTTTCACAGTAATGGCAGTTTAGCGCCAGGTGAAGCGGATAGACCAAATGGCATTGTGTTTTTGGCAATTCGGCAAAATCATAGTCTGCACAAGGTTTGCAGTCAATCAATTCCATTGACCGAACCGCGTCTAAACAGCGCAGACCGAAACCATAACGAAAAAATTGCCGCTGAAGCTCTTCATCATGAGCGTATAGGCAGATTGCATGAGAAACTGCTCCAGACTGTACCCACTTTGCGCCCGCTGCCTGATACATGGCAGCATAAATTTTAGAGCGGTTTTGGGAAATGGCTGCGTTTGCACCCATCGGGGAAAAAACTCCTCTCACGTCCGTGGCACGAAACACATTGTCAAAGGGTTCGCAACAACATAAAAAACCTATCATCTTTTCACCTTCAAATGCAGCAACCCCCAATCCATTCTCGGCAAAACCGTTTAAATCAGGGATATCGCATACCTGCGGCAGCTCTTTTACAAATTGTCGCTCATTATAGTAGTCTGCAAGGGCAAGCGCAGTTGCCTCTTTAATATGTTGTTTTTCAAAATTTAAAATATCCATCAATATCTCTCTCTATTAACTGACGGAGAGCTAAATTATAGTCACCCTCCGTTTTTGAATGCAACTAAGAGTATTTTTCATATTCACTATCTCTTTTCATTGACATATATGAAAATCTTGGATTGTATAACGTCTGCTGTTTCCTCTAAACTTTTAGCACCGTTAAAATAATAATCTGCTTCTTCCAAAAATATCCCATATATTTTAGGTTCTACCTGACTGATAGTTTCTGCCTGCTCAATCAGTGCAATCAGTTGCTCTGCCTGTCCAGGTGTAATACAATAAATATCAATGGGTTCTTCCCCCTCAAAAGTTACCCGCTGCTTTACCACCTGCTTTTGGGTTCCTTCTGCATCAATTTCATATTCTATTTCCAATGCCTGTCGTATCTGTCCTTCCAATGTACTGCGGCAAATAGGAAAACCAGAAGGCAGTTCACCTTGAACAGAGGGCTGTAAAAGCCATGAGATAAATGCCCACGCGGCAGACTTATACCCGCTGTTTCTGCTGATTGCAAGAACCGGTCCGCAGGATTGTATCATGGTTCCATTTTTTCCGTCTATGGGAAAACCGATAAATGTAACCTCTTCTCCTCCAAAAATATGTTCCGCCCTGCAAATATCATAAATGGTACGTATTCTTACGGGCAGAAGCAGGGCCTTGTCTTCCAAGAAAATCTGTTTCACTGAAAAATCATCCGTTATTTCCAAATGATCCGAAAATCCGTTGCAAAACTGCAATACATCGCAGAATTCGCTTCCATTAAAATCGCATTCTCCGGTTTCCCAATCAATATAATATTCCATACTGCCTGTCAGTATGGTACCGAGTACATCCGTCTTAAATGCACCAGGATACAAAAGTTTTTCTTTTTCCTGTCCGTAGTAACACTCCATCATCTCCGTAATCGTCCAACTGCTGCGGTCACCTAAATTCTGCTTTGTTCCCACAAAGCTATTCAAGGTAAACCCGAGTGGTATCGCGTACAGATTGGCTTTATAAGAAAATGCCTGCAATATATTTTCAAAGTAATCTGTCTCCGCGTCCTCTCCCATATATGAAAATAAATCTTCCGTATATTCTCCCACTATATCACTCGTTGTATAGCCGTTTCCGAAATTAATGATATCCGGTCCCTTTCCCGCTGCAATCTCCCGTTGTAAAAGAAGAACCCCGTCCTCTTCCGCTTGTTCAGATCTCTCATATTTTTTTATTTCAATCTGGTATTCCTGCTGCATCTGATTATACTGCTTTACCTGCTCCCGAAGATACTCGCTGTCATCAAAATCTGCCAGCACTAAAACCTTCTGCTCCTTTGCTTCCTCCTCCGCATTCCCACCACACGCAGTCAGACACACCGTTAGTATTAAAATAACGAGCAGCCATATTTTTTCTTTACCCATAATATGTTTGTCTGTCAATATATCCATTGGTTCCTTTCCTGCTTTATAATCAGCATTAACTTTTCTGCGATTTTCCCCAAAAGTTATTTTCCTGCAGGTACATAATAAAAGACTGTATTTTCATTCTCCTGCTCCATAATACAGAGTCGTCCATCCGAAAGGATTCCATACCCGCCAATCTCAGGTCCTTTTATTGGTAAATCCGTTCCTGCGACTCTTGTTTCTATATAACCTTCATCATAAGCAAAAATTCCGCCTTCTTTATTGAAAATTAAAAGCTCAGAATCTGTTCCTTCATAAATGCCGGCATAAAGAGCCTCAGCCTGCGGCAGTTGTAAGTCATATGTACAAAGCATATCCTCCTCTATCCGCCCCAGCCTTCTCTCACCGTTTTCTTTTTGATAAATACAATAAACAGTTTCCGACTTCCCTATTCCAATTCCTTCTACCCATCCGTCACATTGAACAACTGTGCCCAGTGTACCGTCATTCATAATTTGAACAAGTTCTTTTCCATTTTCAAAATAATAATTTCCTTCCCTGTCGGCCACAAAACAAAACGGTCTCTTATACCCGGAGGAAAACATATCCGTTACATCTATTTCTTTTTCTGGCTTTCCCGTATTATCAATAATAGTAATACAGCTTTTTTCACCGGTAATACGGTCAGCGCTCCGGTCTCCTGCTTCATACTTTTCCACACTCATCCATAGTATATGGCATCGTCCTTGTCTGTCAACTGCCATGTTAAATGCACGCATATTCTCATCCATCTCTACCGTGAATTCCCGGAAGACATCTTCTTCCCTCTGCATACAGCCCAGAAAATACTCCCCGTCCGGTTTGATACCGTAGACATACAACATAGTATCTCCCACTGCAAATATGGATTTTACAAAATCTTCTCCGGAATAAGGAACAACTACACTTTTATCAGACACCTCTACATCTTTCAAAGGAATAACTTCTTCATCTTTACTTTCATCAGATATTTCCGCTGCATTTCCATCATCGTTTTCCATATTATTTTCATTCATCTTTTGACTTTTGGGCAAATACTCTGCACATCCACACACAAAAAACGTCATTACAAAGACCATAAAAACTATCGCTACCTTTTTCACTAATATCATCTCCTTTATATGAATATATCTAATAAACACAAGGTGACCTTGTGGTAAGTACAGTTATAATCAGTTTATCATTTACAATCTCTTTTATCAGCCCCAATTTTAGATAACAGCACTTTTGTATCTCTTGTTTCCTCTTCTCTTCATTGAAACAAAACCACCCATAAAATCCCATACCACTACGATTCAAAACAATAGGGTTTCAAGCTGTCTGCTCCATTAAAATATACTTTTGTCTTTTCTGAAAGCAACGAAGATATGGACATTTCTGTGTGCAAAAAATCATAAAACAGTCCTCCTGCACCTTCACCTGCATAACGCAAAAACTCTATATAAACTGCCGGCAACTCTAATCCTAAACTATCCAGTCTTAATTTCCTTTTCAACTCCATAATCTGCGTTTCTTTGGCTGTCCGCAAACTATTAAACCATGTACTGTCAACCGGAGCAATATAGGCACATAACCTCTGTATAACAGACCTGGCATCTCTCTTTACCAGTATCATTCTATTGCTTGTTATTTGCATAAATGATACACTCCCCTTTGTAACGTTCGCATATAGGACAAGGTGCTATTTGTCTGGAAGAACTTACGTTCAATAATAAATGAGTACTTCTTTTACTTTAAATTTTTCTATATAATGATAAACTTTCTATACGCCAATGGAACTTCTTTTAATTGTAACACACCCTCTGCCAACCTGCCATAGTAAGCTGGCACTTTTTGGCATAATCCACTCTTTTCCTTTCCACATAAAAGGTTTGAATGACAAAGCAGAAAATAGTTATTAGTTATTGAAATTCTCTACTCCATATGTTATATTAGACACAAGAAAAGCACCCACTCCAAAGGTGGATGCCTCGCGAATGAGCTAAATGTCCTTACGGACACCGCCTATCCTGTGTAGCAGACAGGATAGGCATTTTTATTTCTTCTTACGCTTGTCCCGACAAGAATTTCTTTTGTCGCTTAAGGTCAGAAACGCAACAATCAAGCTGCCAAAGGTCGCTAACAGTGTTAGTATTCCAATGAAAATTGAGATAATCTCAAATGCCGTCATATCACGCACCTCCCTTCCTATGTATTCCCAACATAAGTCTCCTTATTGCCAGGTTAAAAGTTCGGGAGGCTGCCACCCTGTCATGGGTACTCTCTTCGGAAAAATTTCCTTTTCCGATGGCTCATCGCCATGTCTATAATCATATCACTATTTCCTCGAAATTTCAATTATTCTATTTTGTTTTATGGTACAACTTAGGATATAAGTTAATTTACTACAAATTCCTTGACAACCGCCACAAAACCCCGTATAGTAAAGCATGAAAAATTTATAAACCGCTAGGGGAGCACATCGCTGAGACTGAATCCATTTTGGATTCTAACCCTCATTACATGAACCGGATAATACCGGCGTATGGAAGCAGAAGTTATGCCATATCGTACAGATACGGCAGACTACGATGTTGTCCCTCCTCGCGCAGACGAAGGAGGATTTTTTTTATGAACAATTTTTTTGCAGTACCTACTGACATATGGGGTGATGATGCTGTCATGCTGACAAGCGTGGGTGTCATCATAATCGCCGCCATAATGATTGCGCTGGTTGCCACTGCGCTTATTACACGCCGTATGCAGACCAAAAACAAGAGCGCAAAGCTTACCACCAAACAACTGGTATTTTCCGGTGTTGCCGTGGCACTTGCCATGGTTACTTCCATGCTGAAGCTTTTTGAAATGCCAATGGGCGGCTCCGTCACCCTGCTCAGTATGCTGTTTATCGTCTTAATCGGTTACTGGTACGGTCCCTACGCAGGCATCACCACCGGTATGGCATACGGTCTGTTACAGTTTGTAATAGAGCCTGTCTTTTACACTCTGCCGCAGATGCTGGTAGATTATCCGCTGGCATTCGGCGCTCTGGGACTTGCAGGCTTCTTCTGCAAAAAGAAATACGGTCTGCAGATTGGCTACATAGTTGGTGTATTGGGCAGATTTGTTTTTGCATTCCTCTCAGGAGTTCTGTTCTTTGCTTCTTACGCTCCGGAGGGTATGAATGCCGCCGTATACTCCGCATCCTACAACGGCTCCTATCTATTGGCAGAGGCAGTCATTACCCTGATTATTCTTTTCCTTCCCCCGGTAAGCAGAGCCATGACCCATGTCAAAAAATTAGCAACCGAATAATTATTTCAAAAATGACTATTGCCATCCCTTTCAAAATATGGTATCATATGCCGATATCGTTTCATGGAGGTATGACAGATGGCAAATTTTACGGCACAGGCTATCAAGGCATCCTTTTTAAAGCTTCTAAATGAAAAACCACTGAACAAAATCAGTGTGAAAGATATTGTGGAGGACTGTGGTATCAACCGCAATTCCTTTTATTATCATTTTCAGGATATACCAACACTGCTGGAGGAGATTATTGCCGAACAGACTGCGGAAATCATAGAGAAATATCCCTCTATCACATCCCTTGATGAATGCTTTCATACGGCATTGTCTTTTGCAATGCAGAATAAGAAAGCTGCCTATCATATTTTTCATTCCGTGAACCGGGATGTGTTTGAAGGAGAACTGATGAAATTATGTGAATACGCTGTGTCCACCTATGTCCATACCGTATTTGAGGAACCTCTAATCAGCGATGATGACCGCGCTCTCTTAATCCGTTTTATTAAATGTGAGTTCTTCGGCTTAATCATTGAATGGCTCAACAAGGGAATGGCTGGCGAAGCAGTCGATGACCTGCTGCGTATCACGGAACTGTGCCGGGGGCTCTCCGAAGAATTAATCCGACGAAGCCAGATCAGCCAAACTTAATTTTATATGTATACGCTGCTCCGCAGGGGGCAGCGTTTTTTTAGGCAAAAGTATCCTATATGCCCAATTTTAAGTCATTTTTTCATTTCATGTCTAAATTTTAGTCATGGCAGAAATATCTGCCCATTTTCCTTTTTTCCAAAATGATTAAACTGTTAATTATAAAAATTACAGACAACACAATGTCTGGTGTTCAAATTATCTGCAAGGAGGTGATTTCATGCAAATGCGCTCTGTCGTACCAATGAAAACAGCAAAAATCGGATACATTTTTATTTCCTGCGCACTGTGTCTGATGGGAATTGTACTGATTGTCAAACCAGACTTTTCCATATCCTTAATTGGCATTCTATGTGGCACTCTTTTGATGATATTTGGTCTGATAAAACTAATCGGCTATTTTGCCAAAGATTTGTACCGTCTGGCTTTTCAATACGACCTGGCATTTGGAATTCTGATGATTGCACTGGGTATCATTATTCTGGTATATCCCAGAGGATTAATGAACTTTATTTGTGTTACATTAGGACTTTCCATTTTAACCGACAGTCTGTTCAAAATACAAATCGCTGTGGAATCCAGACAATTTGGAATCAGTGGATGGTGGGTCATTCTGGCACTTGCCATTATCACTGGTATCCTGGGTATGGTGCTGCTGTTTCGCCCCAGTGAATCAGGAAATATACTGACGATATTGCTGGGCATTACCTTTTTGGCGGAAGGAATTCTGAATCTGGGCACTGTAATCGCAACCGTCAAAATTGTGGACTATCAGCAGCCGGACACCATAGAATTTCATTCATAAGGTTATAGTCGCAAGAACTTATTATTACAAAGAAAGAGAGGTTTATAGGATATGCGTTTTTCAAAAGCGGTTGTGAAACACCGTATTCCCATTTTGATTCTTACCCTCCTGCTTATGATTCCGTCCCTGTTTGGCATGATTGGAACCAGAATTAATTATGATATGCTGGATTATCTGCCGGAGGATATGGATACCGTAATTGGACAGAACGAACTGCTGGAGGATTTCGACAAGGGTGCCTTTTCTCTCATTATTGTGGAAGATATGGCAAATAAGGATGTGGCAAAGCTCTGTGAAAAAATAGAAGAAGTGGACCATGTGGAAACCGTTCTCTGGTATTCCACTCTGGCTGATGTCTCCATTCCCATGGATATCATGCCGGATAAAATACGGGATGAATTTAACACAGACCACTCCACCATGATGGCTGTATTCTTTGACAGCGCCACCTCCGCTGACGTAACAATGGATGCTATCCGCGAGATACGCGCCATCGCCGGAAAACAGTGCTTCGTATCCGGTATGTCAGCCTTAGTCACGGACTTAAAAGATTTGTGTGAAAAAGAAGAACCCATTTATGTCGGCCTTGCAGTACTGTTTGCCTGTCTGGCAATGCTTCTTCTGCTGGACGGCTGGCTGGTTCCTTTTGTGTTCCTCGCCTCCATCGGCATGATGATACTCCTGAATCTGGGAAGCAATTACTTTTTCGGGGAAATTTCTTATATAACCAAAGCGCTCTCTGCGGTTCTACAGCTTGCTGTCACTATGGATTATTCCATTTTCCTATGGCACAGCTACAATGAACAGCGTCAGAAGAACAATGATATTTATGAGGCAATGTCCGTTGCCATACAAAAAACACTGGCAAGCGTTGTGGGAAGCTCCATCACTACCGTTGCAGGCTTTGCCGCTCTCTGCTTTATGAGTTTTACTCTGGGAAGGGATCTGGGGATTGTAATGGCAAAAGGCGTTATTCTCGGCGTCATAGGCTGTGTAACCGTACTGCCCTCCCTGATTCTGGTATTTGATAAGCCTCTGCAGAAAACAAAACATAAGTCCCTGATTCCCAATATGACGAAATTCGCCCAGGGTATTGTGAAGATTTTTCCGGTATTTATTGTGGTATTTATACTGCTGATTCCCCCATCACTGTATGGTTACAATAAAACCAACAATGAAGTGTACTATGATATGGGGCAGTGTCTGCCGGAGGATATGGAATATGTCATTGCCAACTCCAAGCTCTCAGAGGAATTTGATATTGCATCCACCCACATGATTCTGGTAGATGCCGGGCTTTCCTCCAAATCTGTGCGAAATATGATTGCCGAAATGGAAGAGGTGGATGGTGTGAAATATGTGCTGGGACTGGAATCGGTTCTGGGCTCCCGGATACCGGACGAATTTCTTCCTAACAGCATCCGGGAGATTCTGGAGAGTGACAAATGGGAGCTTCTGCTGATTAACTCAGAATACAAGGTGGCAAGTGATTCCGTGAACGACCAGCTTGAGAGCCTGAACCATATTCTGAAGAAATATGACGCAGGCGGTATGCTGATTGGAGAAGCACCCTGCATGAAAGATATGATTGAAACCACCAATCATGATTTCCAGGTTGTCAATGCCGTCTCCATCATTGCTATTTTTATCATTATTGCTCTTGTGGAGAAAAGCTTCAGTTTACCTTTTATCCTGATATCTGTCATTGAACTGGCAATCTTTATTAATCTGGGACTGCCTCATTACTTAGGTCAGTCACTGCCCTTTATTGCACCGATTTGTATCAGTACCATCCAGTTGGGCGCAACCGTAGACTATGCTATTTTAATGACAACCCGTTATAAATCGGAACGTATTCTGGGAAATGATAAACGCCGCAGTGTCACCACCGCACTTGCCACTTCCATCCCATCCATTACCGTATCCGGCATGGGACTGTTTGCAGCCACCTTTGGCGTAGCTGTCTACTCGGACATTGATATTATCAGCTCCATGTGTATGCTGATGGCGCGGGGAGCCGTAGTAAGTATGTTATGTGTGGTTTTCATCCTTCCCACGCTTCTGCTTTTCTGCGACAGATTAATATGCGCTACCACCATCGGAATGAAACCGGGTAAAACAGTCACTGCCACCAGACACGCATTATCAGAAGTATAAAATTATCTGTGCCGCCTATGCGGCAGAACGGAGGAATTTATGAAAAATAAAACAATAAAATATCTTGCTTTTACTCTCTGTGCCACATTGTTAGTTAGTGGCATGGGAACTACCGCATACGCTGTCTCGTCTAATAAAAAAGAAAAAAAAGAGGTGGCGGAAATTGTGTCATCGCTTCGGGTCACAGACGATGAAACAGACATTGTAAAAGATGAAACCGTATATGTACTCACCAGCGCCAATGGCAGTGTAGAGAAAATCATTGTCAGCGACTGGATTAAAAATGCCCTTGGAACTGCCACTCTTTCCGACAGGTCCGAGCTTACAGATGTGGAAAATGTCAAGGGGGATGAAACCTACACCATAAGCAGTGACAATATGCGCATCTGGGATGCCCGGGGAAATGATATCTATTATCAGGGAAATATTGAAAAAGAGCTTCCGGTAGACCTGTCCGTTTCCTACAAACTAAATGGCAGCAGCATAACTGCCGAAGAACTGGCAGGTAAAAGCGGCAAAGTCACCATTCGTTTTGACTATAAAAATAACTTACAGGAAACGGTAACCATTGATGATAAACAGGAAAATATATATGTTCCCTTTGTGATGTTGACGGGTATGCTGCTGGACAATGATGTATTTACCAACGTAGAGATTTCCAACGGGAAACTGATGAATGACGGCAACCACACTGTGGTAGCAGGTATTGCTTTTCCCGGTCTACAGCAGAATTTAAATATGGACAGTGACAAGCTGGAACTTCCTGATTATGTGGAAATCACGGCAGATGTGAAAAACTTTGAGATGACAAACACTGTCACTATTGCCACTAACGAATTATTCACCAAAATCAATACGGAGAATATGGAATCTGTGGATGACTTAAAAGCTTCCCTGGACACCCTCACCGATGCCATGGAACAGTTGATGGACGGTTCCTCCCAGCTCTATGATGGTCTGTGCACTTTATTGGATAAGTCAGGGGAACTGGCAGAGGGCATCAACAAGCTGGCAGAGGGTGCTTCCAAACTGAAAAACGGGGCCGGTTCACTTGACGGTGGTGCATCTGAACTGGCAAAAGGCTCCAAAGACCTCGCCAGCGGACTGGGACAGCTTACTGCCAACAACGATACCTTAAACGCAGGCTCCAGACAAGTATTTGAATCCCTGCTCAGTATGGCGGATTCCCAGATTGCCGCTGCCGGGCTTTCCGTCCCCAGGCTCACCATTGAAAACTACGCCGAAGTACTAAGTGGTGTGATTGCATCTCTGGACCAGGAAAATATTGCCGCCCAGGCACAGACTGCCGCACGGGAGCAGGTCACCAATGCCGTAAATTCCCAGAAAGATGCCATTAAAGCAGGTGTAACGGCTGCCATACAGGCAGAGATTACCGCAAAGGTGACAGAAACCGTCCGCACTAATGTAGAAACCCAGGTTCTATCATCCCTGGGTATGGATAAAGAGTCCTATACCACCGCTGTAGAAGCAGGCATGATTTCGGAGGAACAACAGGCGCAGATAGCAGACGCTATTGAATCCCAAATGGCAGGTGAGGCTGCCCAGACTGCCATCCTGGAAGCAGTCAATGCACAGATGTCATCTGAGGAAATCCAGACATTAGCAGCAGCCAAAACAGAGGAGCAGGCTGCTCTCCTGATAGAACAGAATATGAACTCCGCAGAGGTGCAGGGACAGATAACTGCTGCTCTGGAAGCAGCCAGCTCCGGTGCCGCTGCCATCTCCGCCCTTAAAGGCCAGCTTGACAACTACAATTCCTTCTACACCGGACTGAACCAGTATACCGCTGGAGTGGCTTCTGCCAAAGCAGGTGCAGACAAATTAAGCTCCGGCGCAGATAAATTAAAGGGAGGTACTGGAGAACTGAGTTCCGGAGCCAATGAACTGTGCAATGGAATTCTCACCCTAAAAGACAATACACCCGCTCTGATAGACGGTATAACCCAACTGCGGGACGGCGCAATGAGATTGTCCGGTGGTCTGGAAGAACTGAATGAACAAGGAATCCAGAAACTTGTGGATGCTGTGGATGGCGACCTGGGTGGTCTGGTTGAACGCATCAGGGCTACCGCCAATGTATCCCAAAATTACAAGTCCTTTACCGGACTTTCCGATGAAATGACGGGGCAGGTAAAATTCCTCTACCGTACCGAAGCCATTCAATAGAAGTAACATAAATGTCTTTTTAAAAATAAGGGTCTGGAACCAAAACTCCAGACCCTTATTCATATTCATATTTGATTAATGTCAGTCCCTGGGGCGGTGCCGTAGGACCTGCTGTCTGTCTGTCTCTGGCTTCCAATATTTTAACCATATCCGCAGGACTGCGCTTTCCCTGCCCCACCTCCAGCAGTGTTCCCGCCAGAATGCGCACCATATTGTAAAGAAATCCATTACCGCAGACCCGGATAACCAAATCATCCCCCTGCTCTTCCACCTCTGCCAGATAAAGTGTCCGCACCGTAGATTCCACCCGGGCTCCTGTCTGGCAGAAGCTTTTAAAATCATGTTCGCCCACCAGATACCCTGCCGCCTCGCGCATGGCATCCACATTCAGCCTGTGATAAGCAAACAAAGAATACAGACGTTTTACCGGCATGGGAAACTGCCCTCTGTAAATACGGTATTCATAGGTTTTACGGCTGGAACAGTGTCTCGGATGCCAGTCATCTGCCACCTGCTCCGATTTCTGGATACGGATATCCTCCGGCAGCCGCTGGTTCAGTGCATAAGCGATTTTCTCCGGGGGAATATGGCTTGTGGTATCAAACACTGCAATATTTCCCAAAGCATGTACCCCTGCATCCGTCCTGCTGGCGCCAATTACCACTATCTGTTCGCCACAAAGATTACTCAGGGCTTTATTCAGTTCACTCTCAATGGTAATCCCATTATTCTGTATCTGCCAGCCGTGATAGTTGGTTCCATCATAAGCCACTGTAAGACGCACACGCTTTTTTTCCACCACAGATTCCTCTTTCATATTGCGTAACGATTCAGAACCATTCGCAAAATAGATTTATGGGCAGCCTGCCCAGTACTATACTGATGACGAGATAAGCCGCCAGACACCCGTATGCCACATAATCTATTTTTTGATAAGTGAGGGGCTTCATTTTGGTTCTGCCGTCTCCACCCCTGTAACATCTCGCTTCCATTGCCATTGCCAAATCGTTCGCCCGGCGGAAAGCGGATACAAAAAGGGGAACCAGCAAAGGCACCATCGCCTTTGCCCGCTTTATCATACTGCCACTCTCAAAGTCCGCGCATCTGGCAAGCTGTGCCCTCATGATTTTATCCGTCTCCTCCAGCAAAATAGGAATGAAACGGAGGGCAATGGACATCATCATAGCCACTTCATGCACAGGCACCTTCAATATTCTTAAAGGCTGCATCATTTTTTCCATGCCATCCGTCAAATGATTGGGGGTGGTAGTCAGGGTCATAAGCGATGAACCAATGATAAGCAGCGTCAGCCGCATAGCCATGGTGATTGCCATTTTAAGACCCTCATCTGTAATTTTCAACATTCCAAGGGTATACAGCGTATTTCCCGGCGTCAGAAACAGATTAAAGCCAACTGTAAGCAACAGGAGCATGGCAATTGTGCTCATTCCCCTGACTATAAATTTCAGGGGTACCCTGGAAAGCTTTATTACCGTAATGAGAAAAATCGCTGCAACCACATATCCAACAGCATTGTTAAATAAAAACAAGGAAATAATATAGAGCACTGTCCCACCCAGTTTTACTCTGGGGTCCATTTTATGCATAACGGATTCTGTTGGATAATATTGTCCTAATGTCATATCTCTAAGCATGTTATTCTTTTCTTCTCCCTATATTTACACATCTTTATCTAAATCGTGTCCAATTGGATGCTTCCACTTTTTCTTAAGCTGTTTTGGACGCATCCAGTCCGGAATTTCCGTTAACTCCAGTTCCGGACATTTCAGCTCTTTGTATATCTCCTCCGCAGCTTCTTTCACAGTTGTTATGTTCGCCCGGACATATAGCCCATTCTCTCTCAGTTTATCCATAATATAAACAACTTCCGGCGCTGCCAGCCCCACCTTTTCCAGTTCCCTGTAATGTATAAACACCTCTTTGGGGGACCCGTCATACATAATACTGCCCTTATTCAGTACCACAATACGGTCCACATGTTCTGCCACATCCTCCATACTGTGGGAAACCAGCATAACCGTCATACCCATCTTTTTTTGAAGCATCTTAATCTGCTGCAGGATTTCATCACGCCCCTGGGGGTCCAGTCCCGCTGTAGGCTCATCCAGAATCAAAACTTCCGGCTGCATTGCCACAACTCCCGCAATGGCAACGCGGCGCTTCTGCCCGCCTGACAATTCAAAGGGTGACTGATGGTACAGCTCTTCCGGCAGACCCACCATACGCAGCGCTTCATATGCCCTAAGCTCCACCTCTTTTTTATCCAGTCCCATATTCTTTGGTCCAAAACACACATCGGAAAACACATCCGTCTCAAACAACTGGTGTTCTGGATACTGAAAAACCAGTCCAACCCTGCTCCGCAGCTTCTTCCTGTCAAAATCGGGACCAAAGATATCGTCCCCATAAAAAAGGACTTTCCCCCTTGTGGGTTTGACTAATCCGTTCAAATGCTGCATCAACGTGGATTTACCGGAACCGGTATGTCCTATGATACCTATATACTGTCCATTTGGTATGGAAAGCGTGATATCCTTCAATGCTTTCACCGCAAGCGGTGTATTCGCACCATATTCATAATCTACATGATGTACCTTCATTGACATCGCATATTCCCCATCCTTTCTTACAGATTTGCAATCTTTTTTATTTCTTCCACAAACTCTTCCGTGGTGAGAATACCATCGGGAAGCGGGATTCCTTTCTTCTGCAGCTCATAACTTAACAGGGTGACCTGCGGTACATTCAATCTCAGGCTCTTTAATTTTTCCACCTGGGAGAAAATCTCCCTGGGGGTTCCCTCCATGGCTATTTTCCCTTTATCCATCACAAACACTTTATCTGCATGAATAATTTCTTCCATATAATGCGTAATCAGAACAACTGTCACACCTTCTACCTGATTCAGCCCGCGGACCGCACGAATCACTTCTTTTCTGCCACTGGGGTCCAGCATTGCGGTAGGCTCGTCCAGCACAATACATTTGGGGTGCATGGCAAGCACACCTGCAATGGAAACCCTCTGCTTCTGCCCGCCGGACAGCTTATTGGGTGAATATTTGCGGTATTCATACATTCCCACAGCACGCAGGCTCTCCTCCACACGCTCCCATATTTCTTTGGTGGGAATACCCATATTCTCCGGTCCGAATCCCACATCCTCTTCCACAACCTGTCCGATAATCTGATTATCCGGATTCTGGAATACCATACCTGCCGTCTGGCGGATATTCCAGATTTCCTTTTCATCCGCAGTATTCATTCCATCCACCCAGACTGTCCCTTCCGTAGGATGCAGAATGGCATTGATATGTTTGGCAAGTGTGGATTTTCCGGAACCGTTATGCCCTAAAATGGCAATAAACTGTCCCTGTTCAATATCCAGCGACACCTCATTAACCGCTTTGACGATTCCTTCCACATTTCCTTCCTCATCACGCCGGATATACTCATGCACAACCTTATCTGTTCTAATTATTCCCATTCTTTTACGCCCATTACCCTTCCATCGTTTCTTTAGAATAAATCTTTTTACAAATCTCTACACCTATATGTGACTATACTTTTTTTATTGTACTAAATTCACGATACATTTACAACAGACAATTTACAAAAAAAGGGGAACATGGTATTCTATTTTCGACTGTTAAATTTTATAGGGTATTGTGACGCAAAATTTTCCACTTGATATCTGCTTTTAGAAAGGAATTACATTCTTATGAATATAGATAAAAATAAAATATATAAAGGACTTGCAATAATAGCCGCCCTCTGCGTGGTGGTGACATGTATCACTCAGTTTACAAAACACAATTCCATGACACTTTCCGACTATGCTTCCATGCATCCGGAGCTGTCCCGGAAGGAGGAAGACAATTCCCTGACAGACAATACAGATTTGGAAAATAACGATACCGAAAGCGATGGGGAAAAAACGGATTCGGAAGATGATATGGAAAATGCAGAGGTGAATGAAAACCTGCAAAATGAATCCGATGCCGGCTCCACTTCCCAGCTTATTGGAGCATCCTTAAACGGAGATTCCCAGATTACCTCACGTATAACCTATACGGATTCCTTTTATTACGAGCCACTTTCCGATAATCTGCGCAGATACATTACAGGTGTTTCCTATCCCATGGCAGAGACAGAAATCGCAGATAAATCTTCTGATTCACAAAGTGATGATGTTTCAGCGACCAGTACTGATTTGGAAATCTCTTACGAGGATTTGCGGTATGTCCATGTTTTGCATTATGATTTTGAAGGAAATCCTGCAGAGGGTGAATTAATCTGCAACAGTTACATTGCCCAGGACCTTGTGGAGATTTTTTACGAATTATACTATAATGAATATCAGATAGAAAAAATAAAGCTGATTGATGAATATGATGGAAATGATGATATCTCCATGGAAGATAATAATACCTCCTGCTTTAACTACCGTACTGTGGCTGGCAGCAAAAACTTATCCAAACATGCTTTGGGACTCGCCATTGATATCAATCCTCTGTACAATCCTTATATCACATATGAAAAAGATGGCAACCCCAATATTGCTCCTGCTTCCGCATCTGCCTATGCTGACAGAGAACGGGCATTTCCCTACAAGATTGATGAGAATGACTTATGCTACAAATTATTTATTCAACATGGATTTACATGGGGTGGTAATTGGAACTCCAGCAAGGATTACCAGCACTTCCAAAAAACAAAATAATGTATTCCACTGTCAAAAAATCCTGCCTGTAATCAGGCAGGATTTTTATTCCTTAAACCGTATTATACCAGTTCCAGAACTACTTCCATGGCAGCATCGCCTTTACGCGGTCCAATCTTGATGATTCTGGTATATCCACCTTTACGGTCTACATACTTAGGTGCATACTCATCAAACAATTTTGCTACCAAATCAATTTCCTTGGTATTTCTCTTTCTTCCGGCTGCTTCCTTCGGAACATCGACTACCGGATAAAGTACTCTGAGAATCTGACGTCTTACATGCAGTCTGGAAGGAAGGTCCTTTTTAATCTCTTTCTCAATGGTCTCGTACTGAGTAACTTTTTTGCCGTCAACAACTTCTTTTACTCTTCTGCCATCCTTGTCCTTTACAGGCACTTTAGCGGTAACTTTAACCATCTCGAAGTTATCCTTCTCTTTAACTGCCATAGCGATAAGACCTTCTGCAATCTTTCTTACTTCTTTCGCCTTAGCTTCTGTAGTAACAATCTTGCCATGCTGTAACAATGCAGTTACCTGATTTCTTAATAATGCTTTTCTCTGGGCAGATGTTCTGCCGAGTTTCCTATACTTTGCCATGATTTTTATCCTTTCTCCTATATGGCATATCCGGCCACGCTCTTTGGACTTACTTACCGAATACGTTTTTTGTTTCCATCTAGGGATGAACCGCATATGCACTCTTTGGATTTATCACACGCGGAATATCCTGCTATAACTACTTTGTTTGGGAATCCATTAGTTTTCATCGCTGGGATTTAACTGAAGCCCCAGTTCTTTCAACTTAGCCAATACTTCCTCCAGAGACTTACGTC
>CAZRZM010000051.1:350-644 GCA_964604575.1 uncultured Acetatifactor sp. | reverse complement strand
GATTACGAACCTTCATCATATCTTCTGAAGTTCTGTTGGTTAACTCTTCCACTGTATTGATACCTGCTCTCTTTAAGCAGTTGAAGGAACGAACAGATAACTCTAATTCATCAATGCTCATTTCCAAAACTTTTTCTTTCTCATCATCTTCCTTCTCGACCATGACCTCTGCAGTCTTGGCATTCTCGGAAAGGTCAATGAAAAGACTTAAGTGCTCACTAAGCACCTTTGCAGCCAGACTCACAGCCTCATCCGGAACCAGCGTTCCATTGGTATATACATCCAGAGTCAGTT
>CAZRZM010000051.1:0-340 GCA_964604575.1 uncultured Acetatifactor sp. | reverse complement strand
GCAATTATGCCAACCGGTAAATCTTCGTGTTTGTTCTTATCTGCACTGACATAACCACGACCTCTTGTTATAGTCAGTTCCATGTACAACTTGGTATCTTTACCACTCAATGTAGCAATTACCAAATCGGGATTTAAGATTTCAATATCCTGGTCTGCCTGAATATCAGAAGCTCTTACGACGCCTTCACCCTCGAACTCAATATACGCAGTCTTAGCTTCATTTGTCTCACTGTTATTCCTGATCGCAAGACTTTTGATGTTCATAATGATTTCCGTTACATCTTCCTTGACACCCGGAACAGAGCTGAATTCATGCAGCACACCTTCAATCTTGACCT
>CAZRZM010000050.1:0-18218 GCA_964604575.1 uncultured Acetatifactor sp. | reverse complement strand
TATCCAACATTTGATTTAAGTAATGAATCACATGTTTTAGCAAAAGAAGTTTTTCTGAATGGGGAACACAAGTAAGTCAATCGTTTAATAATGCAGGAAAAGGGCTGAATGGATTTAAAGAAGCGCTTAAAACTGCTTTTAGTGTACCAACAAAAACAGATGAAATCAGATTAATTGGAGCATCTGCTTTCAATTCTTTATTTGGTAAAAATGCAGAAGACTTCTTTAAATCTTTTAATCAATATGGAAATCAATCAATATCCACTCTTACTCAATGGTGTGATCAATTTGGTGTCG
This sequence comes from uncultured Acetatifactor sp., assembly GCA_964604575.1. Taxonomy (GTDB): domain Bacteria; phylum Bacillota; class Clostridia; order Lachnospirales; family Lachnospiraceae; genus Acetatifactor. The sequence continues at coordinate 17,921 of CAZRZM010000050.1, read as the reverse complement.
CTGATAAAACTATGAAAGCATATCTTGTTGATTGTATGCAAAAACAAGTTCCTGCCTCATTTGAAGGATATAAAGCTTATGTTCAATCTGCTATTGCTAATAATAAACAATTAACACTTTCTGCCAAAGCTGCCACAAAAGCCCTTGCCATAGCCGGAAACATGATTGCCATGTGGGCTATCACTGCTGCTGTCAAACTTTTGGCTCAAGTACTGGATAATGCAGCAGACTCTTTCGAAGATGTTGAAGCCCGTATTCAGGATAACCAGACAGCCCTATCCGATTACACATCAAAAATCGAGGAACTCACATCAAAACTGGAAGAGTTGAACCAGACTGATGTGACATATCTTTCTGATAATGAAAAGCAGAAGCTTGAAACAGATAAAAAATACATCCAGTCAGAAATTGACTTGTATAACCGGCTTATAGAAGCAAAACAGAAAGCTGCCAACCAGGATTCCATTAAGGCTGCAATGGGAAAAAATGAAGAAGTTGCCATTAAAAAGTTATGGTCTGAATTGACAAGTGGGGACTGGGAAGGTATGGACAAAACCTCCAGAGAAATTAATGGCAAAAAAAATTTCCTGGATATCATTAATCCCATCAGTGGTTTAACCACACTTTTTAAAAACGTGGATGACGGAAATTATTTCTCTGAAGCCGACAAATTATTTGAGGAATACAGGCAGCTGCAGGATAAATATGCAGGTCTGGAAAATCTTGCAATATACAGTAACAATGAACTGTTGACTGAGAAAATTGATGAGACTTCTTTCAAAATGAACCAGACCGCGGCAGATATTGCAGCATATATAGAAAAAATTGCTGAGGCAAGGGATGCATTAATTGAAAGCCCCAACAAGGATGATTATGCTGACGAAATCGCCGAAATGACTGAGGTTATAGAGAAATACCAGGGTGTATTAAATGGAACCATATATGAAAGCGAGTATGCAGGTTCTACTGATTTACAGCGTGACTTGTTAGGCTTGCGGGATGCCTTTAACGCAGTTACAGGTTCAGTGGGATTAGAAAATTTAGAAATATTTGACAGTGTAAATAAATTAATGGACCACCTGATAGGTATTATTGGGGTTTTAAATACTTATTCACTGCCGGAAATATTTGAGTTAAGCAAAATTCCATTAACAGAAGCATTCAATGATTTAAAAACAAAATTTTTAAATGGTGAAATATTTGATGCTGTCAAGAATAAGCTAAGTAATGCTATTGTTTCTGAATTAACTAAACCATGGAAAAAGCTTAAAATCACAGTTGAAAAAGTTAGTGAGATATTTGATTCGGCCAAGAATAAGTTAAGTGATGTTATTCCTCCTGAATTAATTGAGAACTGGGAAAAACTTAAAATCACAGTTGAAAAAATTGGTGAGATATTTGATGCTGTCAGGGATAAATTAAGTGATACTGGGATTTTTAATACTTATTCACTGCCGGAAATATTTGAGTTAGACAAAATTCCATTAACAGAAGCATTCAATGATTTAAAAACAGTATTTGAAATTCTGGAAACAAAATTTTTAAATGGTGAAATATTTGATGCCGCCAAGAATAGGTTAAATGATGTTATTCCTCCCGAATTAACTGAGCTATGGGAAAAACTTAAAACCACATTTGGAAATATTGGTGAGATATTTGATGCCGTCAATGATAAGTTAAGTAATATTCTTCCTCCCGAATTAATTGAAAACTGGGAAAAAATTAAAACCATATGGGAAGAAGCTGGTGCAAAACTTAAAGAATTTATTTCATATATATCTGATGAAACAAACATCACAGCCATATTAGATACTTTAAGGGAAAAAATTATAGACATGCTTTCTCCTTTTTTATTCTTTATAGATAAATATAATGAATTTTTGGGAATAGCGAAAGCTGCATGGGATAAGGCACACAGTTTTGAATATTCAGATCCTACCCGGGATGATTCCAAAACCAGCGGAGAAACCCAGAGTCCAATATCAAAGCCCATTTCATTCACAGGTTTTAACGAATACCAGTCCAAATCCATAGACGGTTTCCAGTCCAAAGTAAAAACCCTCGGTGACACCCTCTCCTCTCTCAAATCCGGGAAAGACATTGGTCTGACCGACTTAATCCAGGAATTTCCCGAACTGACGGGACAGACTGACAACCTTGAACAAGCAATTACAGACCTAATCTACAGTTCTTTGCTGAAATTATATGATACCCTTGGTGAAGGTTTACCGGACAATTTAAAAGATGATCTGCAGTCCATTGCGGATACAGCAGCCGGAGTTACACCTGAACTGGATACTGCTTTCTCTGCCATCCAGAAATCCTATGACGTTTTACATGATTTTGAGGATGCAATGTCAGGGAGTATGACAGATGATGTCCTCTCTTCTGTCGGTTCACTCAGCCCAAAATTAAATGCCCTTGCAGCCGGATTCTATGCAGGTACAGTCGGTGCAGATGAATTATATGATGCATTAACAGAGCATTATGAGACAGACATGGAGAATTATGCCAATGCACTTGTCGCCAAAAACAAGCTCAGTGGAGACTTTTATAATTCCATTGTGTTGGAAGACACAGAATTCGTAAACACATTCAAAGATAATTATGGCATAGATTTAACCAACTACAAATCCTACCATGAAGCAAAGCTTAACATTGCAATAGGTACAATCAAGGCTCTTGGAGAAAACTGGAGCAGGTATTATGATGCCCTGACATTTGCCCTGACTGCTGACGGTAAAAGACTTCTTTCCACCCTGTCCCAGAGCTCAAGTGAAGCATCCCATAAAAAGTATGCGGAAATCATGAGCCAGATCGGCCAGTTTAAGCAGGCAATGAATGTTCTGGACAATGTGATTTATAATGGTGTGGAGGCAAATTTCAGCAGCATAAGCAGTACTTTTGAAAAAACATCCAGGGAAACATCAGACACTGCCAAGGAAATCGAGGACACCGCAAAGGACCAGATTGATTCCTACCTGAACTACATGAAGTCCTCCCTGGAAGCAGGCAGGACGGACTACCGCACCTATGCCCGCGACGTGTCCGCTTTCCTCAGAAACATGTTCGACGGGGGAAAGATATCCGCCCAGGAATACCACGACTATGTGGGACAGATGCTGGAAACACAGAAATCCATACTGGACAGAGTGACAGATGCGGTCACAGACAGGCTTGATAGGGAAATTGACTCCCTCAAGGACAAAATGGACGAAATCGAGGAGAACTACAACTCCCAGATTGAATACCTCGACACTGTAATCGAATACCACGAAAAGCAGAAGGAAATCCTCCAGGACGAGAATGACGAACTGGACAGACAGAAAGCACTGGAGGAGGCGCTGTACAGCCTCCAGAGGGCACAGAACCAGAGAACCATCGCACTCTACACCGCCGGAAAAGGCAAAATCTATGTCACGGACGCCTCCGCGGTACGTGATGCAGAAGACAGTGCCAGAAAAGCAAAACTGGACATGGAACTTGCCAAAATAGATGAAGCCATTGAAAAAGTGGAGAAACAGCAGGACGCGCTGAAGGAAGCCATGGACACTGAGAAAGAACAGCTCCAGGCTGTCATAGACCGTCTGGAGGAATACAAGAAACAGTGGTCTTCCGTTGCCAGCGAATATGAGGACATCCAGAATGACATGCTTGCCAAACAAGTTCTCGGTGCTGACTACGAAAGCAAGATTCTTGACGGCAGACTGGATGTACTGAGCAGTTTCAGGGATGAATACCTGTCCATACAGAAAGCCATCACGGACGCTGCATTGGAATCCGCAAAGGCACAGCTTGAAGCTTCCCAGTCTGTGCAGAATACTTCTTCATCCGCTACTCCTGAATCAGACCCACCTAAAGCCCCACCTGAACCCGCCAAAAAGTGGTATATCTATGAAGAATATGAGATAAAAAATGAAAATGGTATAAAAACTGGTAAAACATACAGTAAGGAATGGGCTGGTCCATACGCCACACAGTCTGAAGCTGCAAAAGATCTGAGCAGATATGCCGCACTGGCACCAAGCCATCAGGTTACTCTCAAAAATAAATACGCATCCGGCACCAGACACGCCCGGAAAGGTCTCAACCTTGTGGGTGAGGAAGGCACTGAAACCTACATTGACAATGACGGCAACGTATCCCTTGTGACAGCCCCCTCACTCATCAGCATGGAGGGCGGGGAAACCGTCAAAAATGCAGAAGAAACAAAAGCCCTGTTCGATTCCACCAATCTCATCCCGGCAGACACCATGGCATCTGCGGGCATAAAAGGTAAAACCATACCTTTCACCATGGAGGAACTGCGGCACAGAATCCAGAATGCCCTGCCTGCCTTTTCCGGCATGGTACAGCCGGATATCCAACTGCCAGTCTGCAATTTTACATCTGTTCAGAATACAACACCGGTTGTACAGAATATCACTCTCACTCTTCCCAACGTAACTAACACTTCAGGCTACGAAAGAATCAAAAACGAGCTAAAACAGATGCAGATAGATGCTTATCAGGCTGCACACAGAAAATAACACTCAGGGGTTCCGGTTTTATCCGGAACCCCTTTAACCGTTATACCCATGAATAGGAAATGAAGGGACTTTTATATGAATGAAATTAGTGACAGTATCATCAAATCAATCAATATCCTTTTGAACGAACAGCTAAAAAACATAAAATGTGACAAAACATTTAAATCTACCATATGGGCTGTCAATCCTGACGGCACCTATCAGATATCATATATGAACCAATTATATAATATCCATAACAGTCTGGGAACAAATTTAAGTCCCGGTCAAAGCGTATGGGTAAAAATTCCCAGCGGAATTTTTAAAAACATGCACATATGCGGCATTGTTCAAAACAAAAAATAGAAAGGCGGAAAATTATGGGAGAAACAATCAGAATCAAAGACTTACCTGAAAAACAATCGCTTTCCTCAGACGACCTGTTTGTAAACAGCGATACCATCACTACCACAAAAGTTACTGCCGGACAAATCGCAGACTATGTTGCACAGAGCGATGAAATTGGCAGTGTTGTAGTGAAAAAGGAGGATGTCGGCCAGCCCCTGGGCGTTGCCCCGCTGGATGCCGGCGGCAGAATAGACGGCACCTACATCACCTATGGAACCGCTGACTTTACAGCATTCCCCGGCTCTGAGGGCAAGAAACTGAAAGAAAACAAAGTGGACAAAATAGAGGGCAAAGGACTGTCCTCCAATGATTTTACGGATGAGGAAAAAAGCAAGCTGGCCGGTATTGCGGCAGAAGCCAATAAATACACGCACCCTGACACACACCCGGCAGGCATGATACACCAGGATGCCGAACACAGATTTGTGACTGACGCCGAAAAAGATGAATGGAACGCCACCCTTACTACCGCAAACAGCTATTCCGACATTAACTACCAGCAGGCAACGGGGTATACCGATGCAAAAATTGCAGCACTGATAAACGGCGCACCTACCACACTGGACACCCTGAAAGAAATTGCAGACGCCATGGAGGAAAACCAGAATGTAGTAGCCGCTCTGGAGGAAGCCATCGGCAGTAAATCCAACGAAAGTGAATTTGACTCACACGTTAATAATAAGTCCAATCCCCATGAGGTCACCAAAGAACAAGTAGGACTGGAAAACGTGGCAAACGAGCGGCAGTATTCCGCGTCCAATCCCCAGCCCAGTGTTGCAGGCTCCAGCGGAAGCTGTACCGGAAATGCTGCCACTGCCACAAAACTTGCATATGCAAGAACAATAGACGGGGTAAGCTTTAATGGGTCTGCTGGTATTACCCATTACGGTACTTGCTCTACAGCCGCTGCTACCGCAGCTAAAACCGTTGCAGTCCACAATTTCGATTTGGCGACAGGGTCTAATGTAGAAGTGAAATTTACAGTAACCAATACGGCAGCGAATCCAACCTTAAACGTGAACAGTACCGGAGCCAAACCCATCTATTACCACGGAGAAGCAATTTCTGCCGAATATCTGGCTGCCAATAGAACTTATAGATTTGTATATAACGGAACTCAATGGGAATTAATTGGCGACATAAATACAAATACATCTTATACCACTGCTACTGCTGATAAAGATGGTTTAATGTCTTCAAGCGATAAAAACAAGCTGGATGGGCTTGGAACTGCCGCTGCTTATGATGTTATTTCTAAAGGAGCGACAGAAAACAGTGAGATATACGGAAAAATTCCAATGATAGATAATACTGGAATTATGGAAGTTGGTAAATATATAGATTTTCACAATGGGGTTCTTGAGGACTTCAACTACACAACAAGAATCAACGCCTTAGGAGACGGAAGTGGTTTTGAAATTTTAGGTAATAATGGGGCACAGGGGAAGATAATGGCTGCAAGATTTCAGGGTAAAGCTGATAATGCCTCGTCCGCAGATAAATTCTACACCGCAAGAACGATAGATGGAGTCAGTTTTAATGGGTCTGCTGATATTACCCATTATGGAACATGTTCAACTGCTGCCGCCACCGCAGGCAAAACCGTTGACCTGACAGGTTTCACATTAGCAACAGGGGCTGACGTAGAGGTAAAATTTACAGTAACCAATACGGCGGCAAATCCAACATTAAACGTCAATGGTACCGGAGCTAAACCCATCTATTATAGAGGAGCGGCAATTTCTGCCGGATATCTGGCAGCTAATAGAACTTATAGATTTGTATATAATGGAACCCAGTGGGAATTGATTGGCGACATAAATACAAATACCACCTACAGTAATTTTGTAAAATCAGGAACCGGAGCCAAAGCCGGACTGGTACCTGCCCCACCAGCCACAGCAGGTACTACAAAGTATTTACGTGAAGATGGAAATTGGGCTGTACCTCCTGATACAAATACGGTATATACCCACCCTACTACATCTGGGAATAAACATATTCCTGCCGGTGGTTCTGCAGGTCAAATTCTTAGATGGAGTTCTGATGGCACTGCAGTATGGGGAAATGATAATAATACTACTTATACACCTGCCAGTGCTGAGCCCAAAGCTGCTGGAAATGCTGCTGTTGGAACCAGTACTAAATATGCAAGAGAGGACCATGTACATCCATTACAGACATCTGTTAGTGGAAATGCTGGTACCGCAACTAAATTGACAACAAGTCGAGCGATTGTAATAGGAAATGCATCTAAAACATTTAATGGAAGCGCAAATATTGCATATTCATTAGATGAAATAGGCGCAGCCAATAGGGATATTTATGCTGATACGTATGTAAGCCTCGGCAGAACTGCCGGGTCGACTGTTGGCAGTCTCAGCGTTGTTCTCGGAGGAACCACTAATACAGCATCTGGTGATTTTTCTGCCTGCATTGGTGGAGCTAATAACAAATCATCCGGTATCAATTCTACTTGTGATGGAGGATTATACAATACAGCATCTGGTAGTTATTCTGCCTGCATTGGTGGAGATCATAATTCAACTGGTTTAGGTTCATATGCTGTTTGTATTGGAGGGCAAAACAATTCATCAAGTGGTGAGAGTTCTGTTGTAATTGGAGGACAAAACAATCGTGTAACCAAGATAGGTTCCGTTGCCATAGGAGGAGTGCATAATTATTCTTCAAGCCCCTATGGATATTCATTAGGATATTATAATTCTGCTTCAAATTTTGCAGAAGTGGTTATCGGAAAATATGCAAATTATAGTAAAACTACAACCAATGCAGAAGCATCCAATCAATTAGGTACAGTATTCATGATTGGAAATGGGTATAGTGCTACTAGTCCGGGAGGAACTACGGAAACGAGGAGCAACGCAATGCGTGTTAATTATGATGGTAGCATTTATGGAACAAAAGCGTATACGTCATCGGGTGCCGATTATGCCGAATTTATTTATGAATGGGAAGACGGCAATGAGGATATGGAAGACCGCGTCGGCTATTTCGTTACAGTAAAGAATCAGAAGTTGTATAAAGCAACAGGTTCCGATTATATTGCAGGAATCACTTCCGGAAATCCCTCTGTAGTTGGAAATGGCGATGAAGACTACTACTGGAAGTATGAGAGGGATGAATTTAACCGATTCATCTGGGAAGATGTGGAAGAAGAAGTTCAGGCATTTGACGAGGAATCCGGCGAGCCTTTAACCGATGAGGAAACGGGAACTCCCATCATGGAAAAAACGGGAAACATTATCCCCAAAGGAAGAATGAAAATTTCCAAAAACTATAATCCCGATGTCCCATATATCGAGAGAAAAGACCGTAAGGAATGGGATTATGTTGGAATGCTTGGGGTTTTACCGGTCAGAGATGATGGCACATGTCTTGTCGGGCAGTACTGTAAATGTAATGACGATGGAACAGCAACCCTTGCAACGTCTGAGGAAATCATCACAAACAGATTCACCTACATGGTGATAGAAAGAATTTCTTCCAATGTTGTTAAAGTAATCTTAAAATAAGGACGAGCAAATAATGAATACTAACAAATTAATAGACATTATAATACCGGCATATAATGCACATAACACCATTGATAAGGCAGTTATGTCCATAGCATCCCAGACAATATCCCATCTCATAAGAGTGACAATTGTAAATGATGGGTCTGATGATTCCTATTCTGATACCGTAAACAAATTTATGGATTTTTTAGATATAAAAGAAATAACACTTGCCGAAAATTCCGGGTGCGGGGCTGCAAGAAATGCCGGCCTGGACAACACAGAATTACCCTATATCATGTTTATGGATGCTGATGACATATTATATTCTCCTTTGAGCTGTGCAAGATTATTAACAGAATTTCAAAAGAATAATAACCTGAATGCAGCATACGGCTCCATTTATGAAATCAGCCTGGAAAGCGGCAATCTTATAGAAATACCCGCCAACCACTGGATGTGGATATTCGGATGTATGTACAGCAGACATTTTCTGGATGAATTTCATATCCGCTTCTATCCAAATTCAGCCGGCGAAGACACTGGATTCAATAAGATTATAAAGTTATTATCTACCCCGGAAATTATATCTTTTATACCGGACGTCACTTATTTGTGGACGGATGCCAATAAGGGGAATAGATTAAATACAGAAGAATTTGCATTTGACACAAGCAAACCTGGTTATATAGAAAACATGATATATGCGCATCAGGAAATTAAAAGATGTAATGCTCCAAATGAGACTCTCATATTAGATGCAGTTGTCACAATGGTGTCTATTTATTTGCAGTTCCTGGAACTGATACATTACACCCAAAACCGGGAACATATCAACATATATCTTGAATATGCAAAAAGATTTTATAACGAAGTGTATCAATTATATCTGCCATATATTACATATGATTATGTATTAAGTGTGTATAATGAAAACTTAGTACACTTCATGACATCCAAGAACAGATGGTTAGGTATTGATGAAATAACACTTGCAAAATTCATTGATACTATATCAAAATAGTGACATCAAATACCTCTTTGTCACATCTCATATTTATAACATCCAGAAACCAGTTTGAGTCCCAGTCCAAGTATATTGCTCAAAATTTCCAGCAGCATTTTCATAACATGCACATATGTGGCATTGTTCAAAACAAAAAATAGAAAGGCGGATATATAATGGGAGAAACAATCAGAATCAAAGACTTACCTGAAAAACAATCGCTTTCCTCAGACGACCTGTTTGTAAACAGCGATACCATCACTACCACAAAAGTTACTGCCGGACAAATCGCAGACTATGTTGCACAGAGCGATGAAATTGGCAGTGTTGTAGTGAAAAAGGAGGATGTCGGCCAGCCCCTGGGCGTTGCCCCGCTGGATGCCGGCGGCAGAATAGACGGCACCTACATCACCTATGGAACCGCTGACTTTACAGCATTCCCCGGCTCTGAGGGCAAGAAACTGAAAGAAAACAAAGTGGACAAAATAGAGGGCAAAGGACTGTCCTCCAATGATTTTACGGATGAGGAAAAAAGCAAGCTGGCCGGTATTGCGGCAGAAGCCAATAAATACACGCACCCTGACACACACCCGGCAGGCATGATACACCAGGATGCCGAACACAGATTTGTGACTGACGCCGAAAAAGATGAATGGAACGCCACCCTTACTACCGCAAACAGCTATTCCGACATTAACTACCAGCAGGCAACGGGGTATACCGATGCAAAAATTGCAGCACTGATAAACGGCGCACCTACCACACTGGACACCCTGAAAGAAATTGCAGACGCCATGGAAGAAAACCAGAATGTAGTAGCAGCTCTGGAGGAAGCCATCGGCAGTAAATCCAATGAAAGCGAATTTGACTCACATGTGAAGGACAAGTCCAATCCCCACAATGTTACGAAAGCACAGTTAGGACTGGAAAACGTGGCAGACGAGCGACAGTATTCCGCGTCCAATCCCCAGCCCAGTGTTGCAGGCTCCAGCGGAAGCTGCACCGGCAACGCTGCCACTGCCACAAAATGGCAGACAGCAAGAAATATAAATGGAATGTCCATAGACGGAAGCACAAACCGGACAAACTACGGCACCTGCACCACGACAGCAACCACGGCAGCAAAGACGGTATCATGTGAAGGGTTTGCACTGGTAACAGGAGCAGAAATAACCGTTTACTTTACCTTCGGCAGCAGTGCAGACAATCCAACCCTCAACGTAAATGGAACAGGTGCAAAGCCAATATTTTACAAAGGAAGCACTATTAACAGATACCTGATAAAGGAAAAGAACACATATACCTTCCGTTACAATGGGGCACACTACGATGTTGTAGGCGAAATCGGAACAATGTACCAGAATTCAAGCAATAATTATGTGGCCTACGATTCCCAGGATGAAGCGGAACCCTCTGCATGGACAGATATTCTAATAGATACAACAACATCGGAGGACGCCAGTGGTTCCAATAATACACTTGGTGCCATCTGCAAAAGAATTTCCACCATGTTCAAAAACGTGCGCTATCTCTACAAAATACTGGGCACCACAGACATATCCGCATACGGTGACGGAACAGTGACCGGAGCACTGGAAAAGGCTTTCAATCCCGGTTATTCACTCTATAATGCCGCTTATGTCTTACAGCAGGAAGATTTCAGCAGTACCGGCCACACCAAAAAACTTGTAACTATACCGGTCACAGAGGATGGATACTATTTTGTGTCCGCAACAATATATGGATATACATATAACAACAGCGGCAGGCTCGGACAGAGTGCGGCTGTGTTGAGGAACGGCACAAACACTGGTAACATATTTATTTCAAACAATCCGGTGTTTGGGGCAAATCAATATCTGACACACCAGTTGTCAGGCATTGCAATCGCCCAAAAAGGCGACGAAATTGTCTTAACTATGTATGTTGCTTTTCCATACAATTCTGTATATCCGGAAGCCGTAAAATTATTATACACCATAGTAAAAATAGTATAGAAAACACTGAGTTTTCGTACCAGATTAGTCTGCTTCGATAAAGTCCACAAACCAAATACTCACACAATCCAACTTCATACTCAACAAAAAACTTAGAAAGGGATGATTACAATGACACTAAATACCCCTTCATTACATCTTATCCCTGCATTTGACGCCACCTCCGACTACACCGTGGAATTTACATACTCTGATAACCAGCCCATCAGAAACAGGGCTGTTATCACAGATGTAAACACTGACAGTATCGTGTACGACCAAATGCAGCATACCATGAGGCTCCAGCATATTATCCCCTCAAATACATTAACCAATGGGAAACCCTATCTGATTCAGATACAAGTATTTGATGCCGATGAAAATTCCAGCAATCTGTCAGAGGCAGTACTCTTCTACTGCTTCTCCCAGCCCGTTTTTCATTTTGCCAATGTAGAAAACGGAGATATTTACAAAAATGCAGATTTGCAGTTACTTCTGGACTATTCACAGCCGGAGGAAGAAAAGCTGAAAAGTTTCCGGTTTTTCCTATATTCCTTTGACAAATCTTTACTTCATTCATCAGATACTTTTTACTCCATGGATAATACCACATGTACCTTCTACAAGCTGGAAAACAATAAAACATACTACGTGCGGGCAACCGGAGAAACCGTTCATGGCATGGCACTGGATACTGACTATATAGAGATTAACATCTCCTATTTTACCATTCCATCCAATCTTTTATTTGAGCCCACAAACCATTATCATGACGGATACATACAGTTGGATTCCAATATTATAAGCATTGGATACGAGCTGGAAAACCAAAATTACCGGATAGAGGACGGCTGTCTGATACTGGAGGACAACTCCCTGACTTATAATGACGGCTTTCACATAGACGGTGATTATATTTTAATGGTGGAAGCCAAAAAACTGCCCTTAAAAACGTTCCTGAAAGTACCCGGCGCCAGTCTGTCCATCGTAAAAGTCTGTACCAGCTATTACTGTAGGCTGACTGTGGACGGCAGCGCGCTCTCCTACTACTGTCCGTTACCCAAACCCAGAATCGGTACAGAGGAATTACTCTATATTCTGGATGATAGCGGTCAAAAAATAGAAACCGAAAACAGTCATTACGACTGTGATGATTTTATTGTATTTGAGGTAAAACGGATGAATGGATATTATGCACTGGATGCATATTACAAATCCGAAAAATTAATGAATAAACAGGGAGAAGATATATGATTTTTTTAGGCACAACCTTTTGCAGTGGGAAATATTCCTTATCTTCTCCCACTGCAAAACTTGCAGATATCACTGCAATACAGCTTTTTGACGGAACATACAATCATCTGCTTGTATCCACCAATCCTTCCTGCACAGTAAAGGATTTTGACAGCGGATGGACTTACGATACCAAACTGAACGCATCATATGATGAAAATCTCGAGGCAGGAAACTCAGGATTTTCTCTAAATACAACCGAATATATGGTTATTAAAAGAAGGGAAGCAGGCACCCAGAACTGGCTTGTCATCTATTCCCAAAAAGTGAAAGACCGGGAGGATTTAAATGTACATATAAAGGATACCTATGCACGGGCAGGTGTGGAATACGAATACTGTATCTCCTCCTATGCGGGCGGCGTGGAAAACTGCTATGTAATACAAAATGTATATTCCGATTTTGACGGATATTTTATTACGGACAAAGACGAATTATATGGAACAATCTATGATGTGGACGGATGTGACACCAGCAGGAATATCACCAGTCAGGTTTTACAGCTTTTAAACAGCAAATATGTTTCTGTGGTGTCCAATTCCTCCGCCAACTATGACAGCGGCTCCATTACCGGAACCTTCCTAAAAATAGACAGGGATGGTGTGGATGCCGAATCTTCATTAAAATACAGACAGTCCTTTAAAGATAGACTGGCAAACAAAAAGCCGCTCATACTTAAAGTATCCGACGGCAGAATCTGGATGATTAAAGTTATCAATACCCCCACTGACAATCAGGGAGGACATCCTGACCTGCGCCAGATTACATTTGAATGGGTGGAAATCGGTGATGTGAATGACATGAAATCTTTATATTACGCAGGACTTTCTGATGTGGAACCAAGGTGGTGGTAGCTAAATGAAATACAATATTACAGAATATGACAAGCATCTGATATTACAGCCCTATATTAATTATAAATACAGGGTGTTTATCGTGGATGACAACAAAAATATTATGGATGAAATCCAGGATATTGCAGGTATCGGCACATACACGATTGATGCTGACTCTGATATCCGGAGAACCTTGTCCCTTCTTATCTTTTTCGGCGCACTGTCCGGTAAATCCATGGAAAAAAGAATCTATAGCTGGATTGGTTACCATTTCCAGTTCCAGATAGGCATATACAGTTTAAGCGGGGATTCCTATCAATGGTATGACTGTGGATTTTATACCATTACCAGCGCCAATACCACTTACGATGCCGTAAACAATACGCTCAATCTATCCTTATCTGACTGGTACTCCACTATAGAGGGTACCAGAAACGGTCAGATTGGCGGCGCACCCGTAATTTCCATACCAAACCAGACGGAAGACGGACATTTCATTACCCTAAAAGAGGCTGTGACAAATATCCTCACTGGCGAAACGAAAATCAAAGACTACATTATTGATGATGTGGGACAATTCGGCGGTATGCCCCAGAACAACAAGGATTATATGCTATATAGGGAAAACAATCCCGGATGGAACCAGCTTCCCTATGACTTGGAGTACAGTGCCGGATGCACTGTGGGGGATATCTTCAGTGAAATCAAAAACCTATATCCTAACTGTCAGATGTATTTTGATGTTTATGGCAATTTCTGCTTTAACATGATACCTTCCTGCGAATACGATATGGTGACACTGCCGGATTCCTTTCTGCAGGAAATCATTGTTTCCGACAACTCGGAAAATGTAGACTATAGCATTGACACCATTAAAAATGTCACAGAAATTTTTGGTTCGGACTACGAAATAGACCGTTTTTCCACATCATGTACCCTCCATAACGGAACCTATTCCATTTCACTGGATAACTATGATAAATATTCTTCTTATGAAAAAATAGCTTTCAGCGTTACCGGCCCGGATACTGTCCAGCCGGATAATCCCACAGACTCTGTTTTCATACAGATTAATTCCCTGGAACCCATTCCATTGTATAAGGAATATTCCACCGATTCTATGGATTCTGAAATTATCCAGGCAGACACCACACATGTCATTCAGCTAAAAAAGGTAAATGGGACATATGCTGCCTATTATCTCGGGCAGTATCAACCACATGCACTGTGTGTTTTAACAGATAATATAGACGATGCTGTCTATACCAAAAGCTATTTTGCAGAGAAATACAACTGCAATATAAACAATATTATATTCCGGGTGGAAAAAGACAGTCCTTTTACCATACAGAAGCTGGGAGAAATCCTGGATGTAAAAACGGGGGATGAATTTGACAATATCCAGTCCGATTCCGTTGCCATGGAAAACGCTGTCTACTATAACCGCCAGTCAACCACCATAAACGACACAGTGACTTTGGTTGTCAAAATGCTTCCCTTTTTGGATGTAAACCTCAAAGTATCTTATAAAAAGCAGCAGGAAGACACAGCCCAGGAATATATCATAAAATCTGTGACCCATAATATGGATTCCGGAACTACACAGATAACAATGTACAAATTTTATCCGTTATATTATGTATAACAGAAAGGAAGGAAATCATGGAATATTCTCATATTTTTGGAAGTAACTTTCCCAGCGGAATCATTTCTGTCGGAACCAAACAGGACATTGATGACTCTGTAAAAGATGTCATTATGCAGTATTATACCTTAATGGAGTCCGGCAGATTAAACGATGCCCAAATTCTATATTCCAATAACAAGGAATTACTGGAACCGTATATGATTAACATGGAATACATCAACCGTCTGGAGGAAGAAATTTATAATATCGGACTGACCGCCTTAAACCAGTCTACAAACATCGTTTTGTCCAACGAGCCGGCAAGCCAGCCGGAAAACGGTTTTTGGTATAAGGAGGTTTAACTATGACTCTTAAGGATATCGTTTTTGAACCTCATAATGATATGTCGGTAGATGATGCCGCCACCATGGCAGCACACCACAATTTAATCAAAAGCGGCAACTACAGCGATGCAACCAATCTGCTGGACAATCATTCTTACACCAAAGGATTCCGCGCATCTTTATTCCATTCCATACAGAATAAACTGAGGGAACTGGAATTATTTCTATTGAATGAATTTGCCGCAGAACCGGACGAATTATATTCTTATACGGACCCCTCCAAAGAACAGATGGAGGGCAAAACATTTTGGATAAAGCCAATATAAACAAACATACATTTAGGGAGGTATATACATGGCTGTTTTAAAGAGATTTAAAAGCTTTGAAAAATATATTAAAACATCTGATGAAAACAATAACTTGCAGTATCAGCTCATGTCGGAAAGGCAGCTTGCAAAAGATGTACTGATGGACGATGGTTCCAGTCAGGAAAACAATGTGGAAAAAATCATTCAGGCAATCAATCAGGCACTGCCCTATACCATCGTCATTGATGATACCGCACAAACCATTAATTTTATTGACAGATAGAAGGTGAACATTATTTCAATAGTAATCAACGAACAGATATCCAAATATAAAATTTTACACAATGGTATCCCCCTCAAAAAGGGATACCATAATGGAACTACCCAAATCTGGTCTTCGGGCAATACCGTTACCTATATGGTGGATAACGATATCTCTTATCAGGAGGAAGTGGATTACGGTGAGCCTTGCAACTCTCCGAAGACATTTGTCCCCTCCAAAACCGACTGGGAATTTATCGGCTGGAGCCTGAATCATACTCCGTCGCCAAATCTTCCTACTACTGGCATAAAAATGGATGGAGACCCAATTACCTTATATGCCGTGTTCCGCCAGCCCGTAACCCTTACTTATTATAATAACAGCACAACTGCCGCCACAGCATCTGGCTATAAATATTATAACTGCGGCAAAACAGCCAATCCTGCTTTCACCATTACGCAGGCAACAAAGAGCGGATGGTCGCCAAGGGGATGGTCCACTGACACAGCAGGAAATGCTTCTGTTACATACAAACGCATCCTCAATACACACTTTACATCTAATACGACTCTTTACGGATTATATGAACAAACCTGTACCCTCTCCTATAACGGAAACGGTGCGGACAGCGGCGAAGTTGCTTCACAGAACGGAACAAGATATTATAACAGCAGCAGGGCTACAGTAGATGCAACCTTTACTATCCGTGGTAATGGATTTAGCAAATCAGGTTATACCTTTAATACTTGGGCTCTTGGAAGTGCTGATGGTACAAAATATGCGCCAGGAAGTACTCTCACAACCAACAGTAATGTAACAATGTATGCCCTTTGGCTTGCAGATTCCAAAGTAATACTTGACACCCGCGATAATGCCGGTGGAAGTGACCGGGCCTGGTACCAGTGGAAAAGAGATGGGTCGCCCAACAATGGCTGGGGTAATATGACATTAGAGTATTGGGACCCTATACGGGGCAGCAGCATCACAGACGGAGCAGTATCTCCTGACGGTTTTACTGGTTCCATAAACGTCGCTGATTATAATTACGTCACCCTGAGAATCAAAGGAAGTATAGGACCGACATCACAAGGTTCCACTACATCCTACGACCAGTACATCCAGGTCAGAGTTACGGACGCAGTAAACAACACAACCCCATGGATTAGTGTTGTACACAAATATGTGCATGGAGATGGTTCTTCCGGGCAGGAAGGAATCGCTTATAATCAATGGTACAATTTGGAAATGGCTGTACCGGAAGTGATGAAACAATGGAAAACAGCGAAAATAGAAGTTCGGGTAGGAGGCGGCTACAATAATAACGGAGGCCTATGGCTATCCAAATTAACCGTCCATAACTAAATCATAATATTGATGCAAAAAGGGCTGTCACACTAACTAAATTAGTGTGACAGCACGAACCGCATCTGCTCAGGCAGAGAATAAGTCGCAATACCCAATTAAGACAAAAACAACTGCATATAGCAGAAAGGAATGAATAACTTGACAAGTGAAAACAACAAAGCACTTGATGTACTGATAAACAGAATCATGTACATAACAGACCAGAAAAACAGCAGACTGCAATACGACAAAACCTTTAAGTCAACCGTCTGGGGAAAAAATGATGACGGCACATACCGGATATCCTATCTCGGGCAGACATATGCCGTATACAGCGCACTGGAAACGGACTTAAGCCCCGGACAGGGAGTATGGGTAAAAATTCCGGGCGGCGTTTTCAAAAACATGCACATATGTGGCATTGTCCACAACAAAAAATAAAAGGAAGGTGGTAAATTGGCTACTAATGACGGAAAAATGATACTTGGCCTGGA
>CAZRZM010000049.1:0-18320 GCA_964604575.1 uncultured Acetatifactor sp. | reverse complement strand
TGTATTTTACATATAATTTTAAAATGGAAGGAGAAACAATGGGAATACGTGACAGCCCATGGGAGGTGTAGAGTTTCTGATGTAAACAAAAAGAAAGGCTGAGAAGCCTTTTTTTAGTGTTAAAAATTAAGAAAGGAGATGCAAAAAATGGCAAATTTAAGTAATGCAGTAACAATTATTGTGGTATTTGCAGTCCTTATTCAGTTTCTTGTAGACAGAGTAAAGGAGATTGTGGGCGACAAGGCAATGAGCATTGTAAAGGCTCCGGTATGGGCGGTTGCTTTTGGGGTGTTATTTGCACTAATGTTCAACATTGATTTTTTTGCATTAATAGGGTACAGCACACAACTGTCCATTGTTGCAAAAATCATTACCGGTTTGATTCTTTCATCGGGCTCAACCGGAGTACATGAACTGATTGCAAAGTTAAGAGAAAACAGAACAGAAATATAGGAGGCAGGCGATGGTTAAAAAGCGAATTTGTTTAGACCCTGGGCATTATGGCTCCAGGTACAATGCAGGAGCAGTTTTGGGATATTATGAATCAGCTACAGTATGGAAACTGACACAGTATGAGAAAGAGTATCTGGAACAGATGGGTATAGATGTTGTGGTTACAAGGAACAGCATTAACGAGAATCCTGATTTAACAGTCAGGGGAAAAATGGCATCTGGATGCGACTTGTTCATCAGTAATCATACAAATGCCAGCAGCACAAGTTCTACAAACAGAGTTGAGGTTATCTATTTGACAGAACGTGATGACAGTTTAGTTGATGACCGCTCCAAGGATTTTGCCCTGCAGCTGGCAAAGATTATCCAGAGCACTATGGGTGTGGATGGGTACAAGACTTATTCCAGACTGTCCGGCAGTGACAGGGATGGGAATGGAGTAAAAGACGATAATTATTATGGAGTGCTTAACGGCAGTTTTCTGGCTGGTGTTCCGGGGGTAATTGCAGAACATTCTTTCCATACTAATGTGGAAACGTGTAGATGGCTCATGAATGACAGTAATCTCCGCAGACTGGCAAAAGCCTGTGCAGAGTGCATGGCTTCTTTTGTGGGGGTATCAGTTGCCGTGGATAATAAAACCCAGGAAAGCAGCAACGGCACATCCGGGAACTGGTATCGCGTGAGAAGGAGCTGGGAAGATACAAAGAGCCAGATAGGCGCATTCCATGATATCAGCAGGGCGAAAGCATGTGCGGATGCGAATCCGGGCTACAGCATTTTTGACGAAACTGGAACCAGAATATATCCTGAAGGTTCCTTTACTCCATACAGGGTGCGTGTAAAAACTGGCGACCTGAACATGAGACTTGGAGCCACGATTGACAGCACTTCTGTTGGTTTTGTTCCTCCAGGTGTCTATACTATTGTAGAGGAGAAAATCGGAAAGGTAGGAAAGAGTGGTTCTGAAGGAGTATGGGGACGATTGAAAACAGAACGGTCCTACAATGGAAAACGTGTGTCTGTATGGATTTGCCTTTCCTATACCGAGAAAGTGCTCTAAGTAAATGAATTCCATTCCGGGGGCAGAATGTCCCCGGAATACCTGGTTTGGTGCCTCTTAAATATTAAAATCAGGAGAAAAAATAATGAATAGTTTTATATCATGGATTGGTGGGAAAAAATTGCTCAGAAAGGCAATTATGGAGAGATTCCCGGAAGAAGGTTTTGACAGATATATTGAGGTTTTCGGCGGAGCAGGATGGGTGTTGTTTGGCAAATCGGTGGGCAGGGAACTGGAAGTTTTTAATGATGCAGACAGCAATCTTATTAATCTCTACCGCTGCATAAAATACCACTGTGAAGAACTGCAGAAAGAGATGGACTGGTTATCCGTTTCCAGGGAGCAGTTTTTTGACAGCAGGAACCAGCTGGAGGCGCGCGGATTGACGGACATTCAGAGGGCAGCACGATATTTTCATGTAATAAAGGTTAGTTTCGGAGCAGACAGAAGAACTTTTGGAACCAACAAAAAGAATCTTGCCGGTTCGATTGGATATCTGGCAGAAGTGCAGGAGCGTTTAAAGAATGTAGTTATTGAGAACAAAGATTTTGAAAGCCTGATAAAAGTGTACGACAGACCAGGAGCGTTATTCTATTTAGACCCGCCTTATCATGGAACTGAAAAGTACTATGATACCGGTTTCACACACAGTGACCATATTCGTTTAAAAACCGTTTTAGATGGTATTAAAGGTAAATTTATTCTGTCGTATAATGATGATGAATTTATACGCGAACTGTACATGGATTATCACATTGAAGGAATCAGCAGAAACAGTAATCTGACTAACAAGGCAGATGCCGACAAATTTGAGGAAGTGATTATCCGGAATTTTTAAACATTATTTTTTTAGGATATAAATAACGCAATGTGTTATATTCTAACAAAATGATATTTAAAATTATGCCTCGTAGTACAATAAAATACAAGAGGCATAAAATTATGGTTAAAATTTATTTATCAAGGCTGCTCGGTGAGAAGCGATGGACCCAGAAAGATTTAGCGGAAGTTACCGGAATCCGACCATCAACTATTAATGAATGGTATCATGAACTTGTTCCTCGTTTGAATGTTGAACATATAGACAAGATTTGTGAAGCACTGGATTGTGATATTACAGACTTGCTGGAATACATACCAAATGAGCGAAAGGTAACAGGAAAATATCTGATACATGAAGAACATGGAAACCGGAAGCAGAAACTGAAAAAGAGGAGTCTGTAAAGGGAACGTTTTGAAAGGTTTTACACACCTTTCAACGTTCCTTTTATAATTTCTTGAATAAAGTAATTTTTGCAATTTATGCGAAAAAATTTTGCAATTTGTGCGCAAAGCTACAGAGGTACTGATGGTTGACAAAAAGAAAATCAGAAAGCTGATGAAAGAAAGAGGGGAACAGTATTACCACGATCTGTTCAGAATGGAAAAAGCCATGGGGATTGACCTTCCGGAGCAGGTGGAGGATGACCTGAGACTGCTGGGAATCAGCATGAACAGCCTGGGAGTGATGCTCAGACACATGAGCGCAAAGCAGATTATAAACAGAACAGTAGGCTACAGCGGGGCAGAAGGACTGTCGGATGACTTGTGTGGCAGGGCGTTATCCCATATCAGGGAAACAGCCCAGATGTACGCAGACTACATATCCATGAGGGCAGCGCTGGGGTACGACATGGGCAGCCTTATTATCCAGCATCCGAGAAATCTGGAGGAAGAGCACCATAGGATGGTTGTGGAAACAAATGCAGAAGAGGCAAAAATCAAAATCCGCACAAAGAATGAACAGTACCCTGAAATCGGGGCGAGATACGGTGAACTCTGCGAAATGTACCAGTACGAGAATGGGGAATTCTCAATCAGGCCGGCGAAAAATGCGGGGGAGATAGTGGAAGAAGGTCTGGCCCTGCACCACTGTGTGGGGGGAGACATCTATCTCAGCAGCCATGCAGAAGGCCGTTCAATAATCCTGTTGCTCAGACCGGCGCAAGAAAAGAGGGTGCCATTTGTCACCGTGGAAATCAAAGGATACTCAATCAGGCAGTGGTATGGAGTATACAACACAAAACCAATGCAGAAGAAAATAAATAAATGGCTGGATAGGTATGTGGAGATTCTGAAAAGCGGAATAACGGGAACCGGAACAGCAGGGGGAACTGAAGGAATTGCATAGGAGGCGGGACATGGAAGATATAAAGACAATAGGTACATACCAGGAATTCAAAAAGGCACTGGATGCAGAACTGTATAACCAGGCGGAAGGATTTGTGAGGACGGGATACCTCCTCAAAGTGGCAAGGGACACGGATATTCTCAGGGAGTCCGGATATGCATCAGTGGCGGAATTTGCCCATGCAGAATATGGACTGACGAAAGATGTGGTATCGAGATATATCGCAATCAATGACAGATATTCTGAGGGAGGATATTCAGAGAAACTGCAGGAGCAGTACCGGGGATACGGAGTGGCAAAGCTCCAGGAAATGCTGGTTCTGCCGGATGTCATTATAGATGTAATGTCCCCGGAGATGACAAGAAAGGAAATCCAGGAAGTCAGAAAAGGTTACAGGGAGGAAGAGGAAAACCCCATGGCGAGCCTCATGGAAACACCGAAAACAGGGCAGGAAAACATGACTGTACTGCAGCAGGCGGTATACCAGTACCTGCATGACAACAAGACTGAATTCACAAAAGGATTCGATGTGGCAATGAGGGTGGAAACAGATAGGGAAGAGGCCGTGAACGGCATCCTGGATGCATTTGCCCCTTCGGGAGTGGGAATCAGGACTGTGAGGATCCAGGGAACCGGCAGGGTGATAATTTCATTCCGGGGAAAGGATACAGAGGTGGAAATACTCAGTGTCAGGACCCAGGAAAGGACAGGCTATCCATGGGAGAAGTTTATCAGTGAACTGAGAGAGGTTTTTGCGCCGGCAGCAGGCGAATCCGGCGCAGAGGCATGGGAGAGAATCTATGGGGAGCAGTACGAAGGGAAAAAAGAGGAAGTTGCACCGGTGCAACCATCCGTGGAGAATATGGAAAAGGGGCAGGGTACAGTACAGCAGACACTTCATGATATATCTCCGGAATTTCCGGAGCCGTCACCTGCAGAAACCACAGAAGATAATGAAGTGGATGCCGGGGAAGAACCGGAGAAAGAGGAGCAGGTAGAAGGTCAGACCAGAATCGAAAAAGATTTTCAGGAATATATGCCGGAAAAAAGGGAAGATTCGTCACAAAACGTGCAGGAGCCGTCAGAACCGGAAGAGGCACCGGCAGCAGTCATGGAAAACGTCACGGACATTGCGGAAATCGTAACGGATGAGACCACGGACAGCCGCATGGAGGAGTTACGGGAGGAACTGGGAAAGAAAAAGGATGAAATCCTCTCCTTTACCGGAGGGTGGGCAGGAATTGACCCATGGGAAATCCCGCCCCGGGAAATAAGGACGGTATACCACAGTGCGGTGGACCTGGCAGCAGTCCTGGAAAGAATGTGGATGCTGTCGGAACGGGAGGGCAGACATGGCAAAGAGCATCATGCACAGTAAACGGGACGGCACCTGCTACCTCTGCATGCTGCTGAACGATGACCATGAAACAAGGACGGGTCTCCAGGAACACCATGCCATGCCGGGCACGGCAAACCGGAGGCTGTCGGAACGCTACGGGCTGAAGGTGTACCTGTGCCTCCAGCACCACACAGCGGGAGGGCAGGCGGTACACAACAATACAGCCCATAAGAGACTGCTCCAGAAGAAAGCCCAGGAGGCATTTGAAAAAAAATACAGCCACGGGCTGTGGATGCAGAAGTTCGGAACCAATTTTTTATAACAGGCCTTCCGGAAAAATTAATATATCACGGAAACTGTAAACATGGACACGGGGTGCCGGACTGTCCCGGCACCCGGAAAGGAGAAAGGGGCAGATGGGAAAAAGACTGCCGGAACAAAAACAGAAGGAATACCCCGAATGGGGAATGGAAAGGTGCAGTGAGGAGGCAGCCGCCGCAGGACGGCGGCAACCGTACCACCTGACCTATATCAGAAAATATGGGCAGGTGAAACCGGCGGAAACCAGGGAAAATACAGAACAGGGAGCAGGAAGAGGATGAAAAGAAGGTTACTGGAGTCACTGCTGTCTGGAATATCCATATGGGGATACTGCCTGGTATGGCTTGTGGTACTCATTATGGCAGCAGCCATGGAACTTTACTGGAGGGCAGGGACAGAAATAAGGAGGCACAGGGGATGGGAAGAAAAAGCAGGACAGTCCGGGGAGACACGGACGTGAACACATACAGCAGGAAGTTCAGGGAGGACTACGGCAGGGAGTGGGACAGGGCGGTGGACCGCCTAAGACGCAGCGGAAGGATGAGGCAGACTTATGGACAGAAAAAAAGACATTATAAGGGCCATCGGGGGCATGGCAGGAAAGTATTCACCCTATGAAGTATTTACGGACTGGATACGGTGCTGTGCGCTGGCAACAAGCAATTCCTGCCAGATGATACACAACAGGGTATGGCAGGAAAGGGAACAGCGCTACAGGGACACGGTGAACCGGTACACACCGGAAGAAAGGATGAAATTTGCGGAAATGCTGGGCATGCTTGCCGAAACCCTGGAAACAGAGATTACGGATGTCCTGGGACAGGTTTACATGGAGGCAGGAATGGGGAGCAGGGCATCAGGACAGTTTTTCACACCGTACCATATAAGCAGACTGTGTGCACAGATGTCAGCGGCGGGACATGACGGAAAGGGAAAGATTTACATTAATGAGCCGTCCTGCGGCGGGGGCGGAATGGTTATTGCGGCGGCAGCAGTCCTTAAGGAAAAAGGAATCAACTACCAGAAGAGGATGGATGTGGTGGCGCAGGACCTTGACTGGAAAGGGGTCTACATGTGCTACCTGCAGCTGAGCCTGCTGGGAATCAGTGCCGTGTGCGTGCAGGGGGACACCCTTGCAGAACCGTACACGGGAAAGAACTTCCCGCAGGAAAGGGTGCTGTACACACCGGCAAAATGGGGGGTGCTGTTATGAGACAGGAAGTGGCAGACAGAATCATGATGAGCCTGGCAGGAAGGGGCATCAGTGACGCGGACATTGCCCGGGACCTGGTAATCATATTAAGTGACTATGAAATCACACCGAGGGAAACAGCAGTGGCAGCAAGGTGCGGGGACAGAAACAGATATTTCATGCAGAAATTCATGGTTGCAAAGACGGTGAAAGGCTGCACGGACAGGACGCTGAAGCTGTACCGGACGGAAATATGGAGGATACTGTCAAATATCGGCAAACCTGCGGATGAAATCACAGCCGACGACATCCGGCTTTATCTTGCACTGCGGCAGAAACGTGACGGCATATCCAGGACCACGGCAAACAATGAATTAAGGTATTTAAGGAGCTTCTTCGGCTGGCTGTCCGTGGAGGAACTGGTACCCAGGAATCCCGTCGCAAAGATTGAACCCATAAAGTGCGAAAAGTCAAAAAAGAGTGCTTTTACGGAGCTGGAAGTGGAAAAACTGCGTGATGCATGCCTGAACACATGGGAGACGGCGGTGCTGGAAACCCTGCTGTCCACCGGATGCAGGGTCACGGAACTTGTGAACATCAGAATTGACGACCTGGAAAACGGCCAGCTTGTCGTGCATGGAAAAGGAAACAAGGACCGGACAGTATACCTGAACGCCAAAGCATTAATTGCTGTTGACAAATACCTGCGGGAACGCGGGGACAGCAACCCATGGCTGTTTCCGGGCGGATTCTTCGGCAGTCCCCGGAATGACGCGAGAAACTGGTACAAGTATCCTGAAAGGGTGGACCGGGAACGGCACTGCGATATTGGTTCAATAAGGTCAAAGATGGGCAGTGTCGGTAAAAGGGCAGGCGTCCAGAACGTGCACCCGCACCGGTTCCGCAGGACATGTGCAACATTTGCACTGAGAAGGGGGATGCCGATAGAGCAGGTGTCAAAAATGCTGGGACACGAGCAGATAGGCACCACACAGATTTATCTGGATTTGTCAGAGGAGGATTTAAGGCAGGCCCATAAAAAGTATGTAATTTAGCACGGATGAAGATTAAAGGAGGAGAAGCATGCCAGAGAAAACAGAACAGTGCGAAAAATGCAGCATGGAATGCCCGCCGGAAATAATCCATGCGAAGTTGAATCAGGGCAGAATACCTTTTGACAAATGTTTGGATTACACGCCAAGGCAGACCAATGCAGACCGCATCCGCTCCATGAGTGATGATGAACTGGCAGCAACTATGATGTGCCCAAATGAGAGCGGACTGGCAGAGATAGAATGTGACAGGAGTGATAACTGTAACTGCTATGAATGTCTCTTGAAGTGGTTACAGTTGGAAGTGGAGGAATCAGACTGATGAAAATAAAACCAATGCTTTTTAATACAGATATGGTACTGGCGTTACTGAGGGAAGGAAATCCCAAAACAGTTACCAGAAGGGCTGTCAGAGGCTTTGTTCCAGACGATGCAGTCTGGGGATACACGGAATTTACACCGAAAGGCTGTATTTCATGCCGTGGAACGTTTGGTGATGGATATGGGGAGAAATTCTTCAGACTGCCCTGCCAGCCGGGAGATGTTCTGTATGTCCGTGAAACATGGGCATTTATGCCATGTATAGGATGCAGTGGAGATTATGCCCGCCCTGGCAGCGGAATGAACTGCTATGACACTCAAGCGGTCGAATATGATGATGGGGAGAGCATATCAGATGGGTGCTTTATTTATCGGGCCGACTGCAAAAAGCCGGAGCGTATCATCTGGCGCCCATCTATACACATGCCAAAGGAGGCAGCCCGTATATGGCTCAAGGTTACTGATGTAAGGGTAGAACGGTTACAGGAGGTCACAGAGGAGCAGGCAATGAAAGAAGGCATATCACGGTTGTATGATGATATGCCTGATGAAGAATATTTTAACTGGACAAAAAGGACAGGGATTTATCCAAAAGCAAAAGAATACTGGGGATATAAAAATTATCTGTGGCATGGGAATTTTGGAAAACATGGTACTGGAAACTGGAAGTCTGACAACTGGGACTACCAGTATAGTTCCTATGACAATGCAGTTGAAAGCTTTTCAAGCTTGTGGAACTCCACACTTGAAAAAAAAAGACATTGCCTTATATGGATGGAGTGCAAATCCCTGGGTCTGGGTGATAGAATTTGAACAGTGCAGCAAACCGGAGGTGGATGATGAAAAATAAAACATCCGGAATCAAATTAAAACCATGCCGGATATGCAAAGGTAATAAAATTGTTGTTGAAACATGGATGAGCGGCGGACGAATGTATATGGTCAAGTGCAATAATCCGGATTGTAAGATTCCAGATGATGGATATCCGACTGGGTGAAATCTCGATGAAGTAAAAGAGGAATGGAATCGGAAAAATTAAGTTTGGTATTTGGCAGCAGGCATAAAAAAGCCTGACAGAAAGGAGGGACCATGGAGAGGATTACAAACATTCAGACAATAGAACATGAGGACGGAAGTAGCCATGACCAGTTATATTGCTTCGGCCATCTTTTGGGGTCAGCATATTTCAAAAAAGGAAACAAGGATTACGAAGAATATATTGCAATAGTAAAGCGCCTGGCAGAATACGAGGACTTGGAGGAACAAGGAAAACTGCTTATACTGCCTTCCCCAAATTGGATGGATATTGTTTTTGGAGAACAGGAAACATTTTGGGGAATTGATACAGATTACATGGAAAATTCGGTAAGGGAAATTACTGTAGATAATTCTGGAAGGATTGAATGGTATGGCAGTTGGGAAACTGTTGTACTGAAAGGTACTGATGAAAATGGCCTTGATTGGGAATTTTCGCCAGTTGAAATCGGCATAACAGTTTTCACTACCAGGGAGCAGGCAGAGGAAGCACTGAAAAAAATTATGGAGGAAAACAGCAATGAATAACTGGAGCGTTGAGATGTTATACACGGCTGGAATCACAGTCGCCAATATCCAAGCGGAAACAAGGGATGAAGCAATAGAAAAAGCGAAAAAGATTGTGGAGTGTGAGACAAGGATACTGTCCATACCGACTGTTGATGTCCGTAACCTGGAGTTCGACCAAGTTACATATGTACAGCAGGAAAGCTGAAATAGGAACGGAAGGAGTGGGAGAGGAATGAGTGATTTTATTGGAAGGAAAGAACTGATGGAGAGAGTTCTGAAAGAAGAATACGACAATGACATACATACAGATGGCAGGGCAAAAGTAATACATCATGGAGAATATAGGCATTTCCAGAAAGTGATTGCAGAAATGCCAACTGCCTATGATTTGGAAAGCGTAATAGAGCAGATGGAGAAAAGAAAAAAATATTTAATGGAAGAATTTGTCTTATCTGAAAAGTCATTATCAGTTAAAGAAATATCTTTAGCAAGAATAAACGAGTTAGAAGGTATTATCGAAATCGTCAAATCCGGCATAAGTTCTACGGATGGAAATAATGGAGGATGATGGAATATGGCAAGAGAAATCTTATTTAAGGCAAAGCGTGTGAATTGGAGGGAACTGCCGAAAGAACATTGGTGGGTAGAGGGCTGTTTACTAATTGACTATGTTTCGGGGCAATATTTTATTCACGCAAACGGAAACAGCGTAAATGAAAGCGTTAAGGTCGATGAAGAAGGGTGTTTGAAATTCTTTGCGTATGAGGTAGAACCAGAAACCGTCTGCGAATATACGCAAATGACGGATACAAACAAAAATAAGATTTGGGAGAATGACATTGTTACTTATATGGACACATATTCCACAGATAATGGATATGCAGAATCTTATTGCGTTGGAAAGGTAGTATGGGACGAGGAAGAAGTGTGCTTCCATGTAACAGAAAGACTGTCTGCTGAATCATGGGAAGTATTGCAGGAATGCTGCGTTGTTGGAAACATTTTCGATAATCAGGAACTAATGGAGGACTAGGATGAACAAAACAAAAATAGACTGGTGCGACAGCACATGGAATCCGGTAACCGGGTGCCTGCATGGGTGCGAATACTGCTATGCAAGGAATATCGTACATAGGTTTTCTTATGAGGGTAAAACTCTTGACGCACCAGCAGAATTACAAAGAACATGGATAGAAGATTCCAAAGGGAGCGGAGCAGGTAATCATGTTCTGCGCTACCCAGTAAATCTATTATCTCCAGAGTATCTATTAAAGGGAGTACGGGTTCCATATCCGTTCGGATTTGAACCGACATTCCACCAATACAAACTGGACGAGCCGCAGAAATTGAAAAAGCCGAGAAACATCTTTGTCTGCTCTATGGCTGATTTGTTTGGCTCATGGGTGCCGGATAATTGGATTGAGGAAGTGTTTAAGGCTTGCGAGAAAGCACCACAGCACAATTATCTGTTTTTAACGAAGAATCCAAAAAGATATATTGAGTTGATAAACAATACTGACTTTTTCGTGAAAACAAAGAATAACATGTGGTTTGGATATTCTTACACTGGAAAAGAAAGTAAACAGTGGTGGAATCCTGACTATAACATATTCGCAAGTGTAGAGCCGATTCTGGAGCCGATAGAAGTTCCGCGTTGCAAGTGGCTTATTGTGGGAGCTGAAACAGGGCGAAGGAAGGATAAGGTGGTTCCGGAGAGGGCATGGATAGAAAGCCTGC
This sequence comes from uncultured Acetatifactor sp., assembly GCA_964604575.1. Lineage (GTDB taxonomy): Bacteria > Bacillota > Clostridia > Lachnospirales > Lachnospiraceae > Acetatifactor. The sequence continues at coordinate 7,126 of CAZRZM010000049.1, read as the reverse complement.
TGGCAGAGTGCCGGAAATATGACATCCCGATATTCATGAAATCAAGCCTTGCGGAGATATGGGGTGAACCTCTGGTGCAGGAATATCCGGAACGGTTAAAGGATTCGTGACCTTATAACATGTAATAAAATTTAGATATACGGAACATTGATAATTGAATACTGGCGGTTGGTGTGGTATAATTTTTCTATTAATTTACGAAAGGGGAAACTGGTATGCCAAAAGTAAGTATAGTAGAAAAACGAATTTTTGAAATCGAGGGATTTCAAGTGGATATCACCAAGGATGGAAAAATGTTCGTGGAGATTTGCAATTACCAAAACAATATGAAGCAGAGAGAATGACAAGAAATTCCATGACAGTAGGGGAATGGAAAAATAAATTCAAAACGCAGTATCCAGGCTATGATGCTATTGTTTACAAAAATGATGGAGAAAAAGCCAGTGGACAAACAAAGCTAGCAACAGTAAGAGATACATATTTATAAAATGAACTTTACCAACCGTCAGTATTCGATGGTTGGTATTTTTATGCCATAAAGCAGGAAACAGACATATCAAAACAGCGGAAGTTGCACCGGTGCAACTGAAATAGGAGGGCTGGCATGGTGACAAGAGAGCAACTGGAGCAGTACAGGAGCAAAAAAGAAGAGATAAGAGAACTGGAGTATAAGCTGCAGCATCTGGGGGAAGGTGACTCCATGATAGGAAACAGCACGATATTTGACTACCGCTCCGGTTACCCGCAGCCGCAGACGGTTGTGGGAGTTGACTGGAAAAAATATGACAATGCAAAAAACAGATACTGTAACAGGATAAAAACTCTCCAGTCAGAATGTGACGAGACAGAGCAGTTTGTGGAATCAATCAGTGACAGTCTGGTGCGCAGGATATTCCGCATGTACTACATAGACGGAATAAGCCAGGAACATGTTGCAAAGGCAGTCCATGCCAGCCAGTCACTGGTCTCAAAAAAAATTTCCGATTTTTTCAAATTGGAATACAAATAATAAAAGTAATGGTTATAATTAAAAATAGAGGAACCAGCAGAAGCGGTGGCATACGGCAGCAGTCGTACACCACCGTTTTTGTGATGCGCGGCCTGGGATGGAAAGAAGGTGAAAGCATGGGCAGACCAAGAAAATTCAGCAGTGTAAAATCACTGGAAGAAGCATGGGAAGAATTTAAGAATTACTGTGACAACCAAATGGTCCTTACCCATGATTTCAGTTCCAAAAATTCCGAATTTGTAAGCAAGGAACTGAAACACAGCATCACATACACGATTGAAGGATTCTGTGCTTTTGTGGGAATTTCCCGCGCGGCATTTTATGAAAGATATGCTGCTGATGAGAAGTTTGCTGACATCGTTACGCGCATGCGTGAGGAATGTGAAGTGGATGCCAGAAAGAAGTTTGAAATGCAGGTTATTCCTTCCCAGCTCGCCGGATTATGGATGAGCAAATTTGGATATACAACAAAGGTGGAAAATAATGTATCCGGCCTGCAGGGTGAGATGTCCAAGCTGGATGCCCTGCTGGAGCAGATAGGTGGATAGTTATGGGGACGGACAGACTGGTTCTGTCAGATAAGTACAAGGCATTCCTGAAGTGCGGTGCCCCGGTGGAGTTTTTGGAAGGGACAACTTTCGCTGGAAAAACAACGGTGGGGCTCTTCAAGTTTATGCTCAAGGTTGCTGCCAGTCCCAAGAAACTGCACATCATTGCATCCGAGGATACCGGTACTGCCGAGAAAAACATTATCATGAAGGACCTGGGGGTCCTGGATGATTTCGGCATACTGACAGAGTACAAGGGCGGCGGAACCAATGAAATTAAGATTCCGCACATTGTATTCCAGACATCAGGAGGCAGAAAAATAATCCTGGTAATGGGATACGGTGACAAAAAGAGATGGAAGAAAGCGCTGGGCGGCCAGTACGGCTGCCTGCTCATTGATGAGATAAACACAGCGGACATAGAATTTGTGCGTGAGGCATCCATGCGCTGTGACTACCTGATGGGGACACTCAACCCGGATGACCCGGGGCTACCGGTATACAGTGAATATATAAACCACAGCAGACCACTGCCGGAATATAAGGATGATGCGCCGGCAGAACTTAACAATATGCTTAATGAGGAACCGAAACCCGGATGGGTGCACTGGTTCTTTTCTTTTGCTGACAATCTGGGTGCAAGCCCGGAAAAAGTGGCACAGATAAAGCTGAACACCCCCAGGGGCACAAAGCTCTGGAAAAACAAAATACTGGGACTGCGGGGGCGTGCCACCGGGCTTGTGTTTGGAATATTTGATGAGCGCCGCCATGTGGTGACAAGGGAGTATGCAAAGACGCTGGTAAGGGATGAATACAGCCGCGGGCAGGAGGAATGGTTTGAGTATTTTACCTCCGGTCTGGACACATCCTATTCCCAGAAGTCCCCTGACACCATAGCCATGAGTTTTGAGGGTATTACAAACAGGGGCAGACTGTTTGTACTGGATGAGCGTGTGTACAACAATTCAACAATAGGAGTGCCGCTTGCACCATCAGACACTGTGGTAAACTACATCGCATTTCTGGAGAGGAACCGCAGTGAGTGGGGATTTGCCCGGAATGTGTTCATTGACAATGCAGACCAGGCAACCATAACAGAATTTGGAAAGTACAAGCGCAGCCATCCGGAATGCCTGTATCTGTTCAACAACGCCTATAAAAAGGTACAGATAATAGACAGAATCAACCTGCAGCTTGGATGGATGAGTTTTGATGATGAGGCAGGCAAACCCCCATGCTTTTTTGTTGTGGACACCTGCCGGAACTATATCGGGGAGATGGGTGTATACAGTTGGGATGAAACAAAGGACTGCGTTCCGGAAGATGGCAACGACCATATGGTAAACAGTGTGCAGTATGGATGGCTTCCGTACAAGGACAAGATAGGAGTGGTAAAGAAATGAGGTGGCTGGAAAAAATGAAAGACGGAATCAGAAGCGGAATCAGGAGTTTCCTCCAGATTAACCCGCCGCAGTACAGTGTATTCCAGATTACGGAGCAGATGGACTATTACGGAAACGCGGCAGTAAACCGGATATGGGAGAGGGGGGACAGCAGCGAACTTTCACAGCTTTATAAAATGCTGCCGGGTGAGAACAGCTCCATAAGGTTCTGGGCAGCGGTTCCGACTGTCGGAAATGACATAAACAAACTTCATACCGGGCTGCCGAAAATCATATGCAGGATTCTGACGGATATCGTCATTGCCGACATGAACGACGTAACCGTGGATGCCAGGTACCAGGATATCTGGAATAAAATCGCCGAAGACAATAAATTTGATGACCTGATGGAGGCGGCGGTTAAAAGTATTCTGGTTGTAGGTGACGGTGCATTTAAAATCAGTCTTGACCCGGAACTGACAGAATATCCAATCATTGAGTTTGTCCCGGGTGACATGCTGGAATATGTCTATAAACGCGGACGGCTGAAAGAAATCATATTCAGGACGGAATACCGTAAAAAGACCGGAAAATATGTGCTGGTGGAGAAGTATGGGGCCGGATACATCAAGTCAGAACTGCAGAAGGACGGAACCACAGTACCCATTGGAAGCATTGATGAGACAGCGGGACTGAATGAGCTGGTTACATATGAAGGCGGGTTCATGATGGCACAGCAGTTCATGGCGTTCAAGTCGGACAAATATGCCGGACGGGGAAGCAGTATCATGGATGGAAAGGCAGACAGCTTTGACAGTCTGGACGAAACATGGAGCCAGTGGATGGATGCCCTGAGACGCGGAAGAAGCAAAGAGTACATTCCGGAGTCCATGCTTCCAAGGAACGAAAAAACAGGGGAACTCCTTATGCCGAATGCCTTCGACCATGCGTTTATCCAGGTGGAGAGGGCAATGTCAGAGGGTGCAGACGAAATGATTGAAGTCAAGCAGCCGTCCATCCCGCATGAAAGCTACCTCAGCACCTATGTCACGGCGCTCGACCTCTGCCTGCAGGGTATTCTTTCCCCCAGCACACTGGGCATTGATGTAAAAAAATTGGACAATGCGGAAGCACAGAGGGAGAAAGAGAAGGTTACGCTCTACACACGCAACAAGCTGGTGCAGGCAGTCCAGAAAACAGTGCCGGAACTGGTGGGCAAGGCCGTCATGGTATGGAACACACAGCACAGTATGTCTGTGAAAGACAAAGATATCAAGGCAGAGGTGGTATTCGGTGAATATGCCAATCCCTCATTTGAATCTGCCGTACAGACAATTTCGCAGGCACGACAAAGCGGTATTATGAGTATTGAACAGTGTGTTGAAGAGTTATATGGTTCCACTCTGGACGCCCAGTGCAAGGCGGAGGAGGTTGCCCGCCTGAAAGCAGAGCAAGGCATTGCCGAAATGGAGGAGCCGGGAATAAATATGCAGTCAGATGACTTCCGGGTGGGGGCAATCCAGGAAGGAGCCGGAAAAGAATGAAAGTACAAATAGCAGGCAGGACATACCGGATGAGCCGGAACGAATACAACGGACTGCTCAATGTGGCGAGCGGGCAGGTGCCGTTTGGAATCTATGCGGTGGAAAAAAAAGGACTATGCAGAACTGCGCTGCGACAGATGCAGCAGCATGACACAACTGAAAAAACTGACACGGCAGTTTAATGTCCAGGGTTTCAAAGTGCTGTCAAACAAGGGAGATGCCATAAATTCTGCTGACAGCGTAACACTGCGGGAGGAATGATGAGTGAAACACAGTGAGGAGTATGATATCACAGCAGCTTTCCAGAAAATAGAGGATGAACTGATTCGCTCCATGGTCCGCAACATGGACCGGCACCGGGCGGAAGAGGACAGTGAAGGAATTCTCTGGAGCCAGTGGCAGGTTGAGCAACTGGCAGCACTGGAACAATACAAAAAGAATAACCAGAAAAAATACAGCAGACAGTTCCGTTCACTGAACAGAAGAATTGAGTCACTGATACAGGCAGCGGAGGAGACCGGGAACATGGAGCAGGAGATAGAAATTCTGGAAGCCATAAAAAACGGCTTCAGGGGGTACAGCAGGGCATCCGGCACCATGCAGGCGGAGTTTTTCAGGCTGAATGAGCGGAAACTGGAGGCACTGATAGAAGCCACCACAAATGACATGGAAAAGGCAGAAACAGCAGTGCTGCGCATGGCAAATGATAAATACCGCAGGGCCATCTTCAGTGCCCAGGTATATGCCAATACCGGGGCAGGGACGTATGAGAAGGCAGTTGACATGGCAACAAGGGACATGCTGGCAGCAGGCCTCAACTGCATAGAATATGCAAATGGAGCCAGACATACACTTGCGGACTATGCAGACATGGCAGTCAGGACAGCTTCCAAACGTGCCTACCTGCAGGGAGAGGGACAGAAGCGGCAGGAGTGGGGGATTGCCACGGTGATTATGAACAAGCGCGGCAATCCCTGCCCCAAGTGTCTTCCGTTCTGCGGTAAAGTACTGATTGACGATGTGTGGAGTGGAGGAACGGCAAGGGATGGACCCTATCCGTTAATGTCAAAAGCGATAGCCGCAGGGCTCTACCATTGAATGAAAAGTTTGGGTGGTAGTAAAACAGTGTGAACCGCATTACAAAGCGGGTGTGCATGATGAAAAAAATAATGTTCATGTGCTAACGGGGAACGGAGAAATCCCAATCCCGTGCTAAAAATCTTGAATAAAACGTTTAAAAGGAGTTTTTATAATGGCAAGAGTAAAAAATACGATGCAGGTAATTGAAGAATCTATTAAATGTGTCAATGGCAGTTATGATATGGGTCCAGAAAACATAGAAGACATAAGAAGGGCAAGTCATGATTTTGTCGAGTTAATTAGTAATGGATTTTATTTTGGTTACATGCAGGGGATGAGAGCCGCCAGAGCTGAGGAAAAGAGGGGCAGGGAAGGTACCATTCAAGATTAAAGTGTAGAGACTATTCCGAAAGGAAGTAGGGCGGAGATGTACCGCTCGAAGCGCACTGGACAGGAGGGAACCGAAAAGGTTCTCTTTTGTTATGAGATAGTCCGATATTGAAAAATATAGCCAAGATGCAGAGACAGCCACACAACCTATTTCCCGGGCATTTCCACAGCAGATGACAGATGGACCAGGGAGGAACTGGAAAGGGTTGACAGGGCAGCGAAGCAGGATGCAAGACACCAGTATGCAGTACGCCAGCAAAAGAAATTTGGACGTCTGGCAGAGTATTCCCTGGATTCGGAGAACCGTGCGAGATATCAGCAGAGAGCATCAGAATGGGAAAATGTTGCAAATATAACGGATACTGGTATAATGGAGCCAGCAGGTACAAATGAGGTGGCGGATGTGCATACAGTTGGCAGGATTGACCGGGAGATATATAAGTGCATAACAGAAGATATTGTGACGGATGAGGTAATCATTACGGATAACCAGATTCAGCATATAAAGGACAGACATCCGAATGATTATGAGAGATTTTCAAAATATTTTTCAGAAATTGTGTCAGCTCCGGATTATATTATCGAAACCAATAAGCCGAATACGGCACTTATTTTAAAAGAAATTAATTCTGGGAACGAAGTATTTAAAACTGTGTTACGTTTGGTAACATCAGAGGATAATCCGGAATATAAAAATTCCATTATAACTTTCATGAAGATAGATAACAAGGAATGGAACAGGCTGTTAAAAAACAAAAAAATTCTTTACAAGAGAGGATAAATAGAATATACTGAGAGCAAGATAGAAGAGGGGCTCTTTGAGGTGGAAGATTTCGTACGGTCCACACGCCGATGGTACTGACAGGGGAAACCCGAGAGATGCAGGAGAAGCGTACGCCTGCCAAAGAGTTCCTATTCTTTTATCCAATCTACGGCTCTTTGAGGTGTTTGAGAGTCTTGCAAATTCAGAAGAGTATAAAACCGAGAGATACAGTACCATCCGGTCAGAAGTGGCCGGGTGGTATTTTTATACCATAAACGTGGAGTTGCACCGGTGCAACGGAACAATAAGAAAATATAACAAAAACGGTAATCAGGACACCTGGCAGCAGGTGTTCTCAGACTGTAGACAAAGTCCCGCACTCTTGTGCGGGATTTTTCTGTGCCAGGTGT
>CAZRZM010000048.1:0-18478 GCA_964604575.1 uncultured Acetatifactor sp. | reverse complement strand
AAAATTCCCATCCGGAACTTTTGCCTGCTGACAGAAGCCCTGACACAGCACCGACACCACAAAATATATTGGAAGAGGGAAGACTGAACTGTAACAGATAACTCTTCTTATTTCCACTGCATAGGAAAGCTCTGTTTCTTCAACACTGGAAATTTTTTATTGTATTTTTCTACATCATCTGAGGATATATTCTCAAAAACTTTAGGCTCACAGAATTTGCCGCCAAAGCTTTTTAACTCTCCGGGCACTATTTCATATCCCATAAAAGCATCAAAATTTTCCCCATTGGCTGTAGTAATTCCAAACTTATCGCAGGTGGCAAAACCTCTCAATGGATAATAATCCGGTTCACCAAAAATGACAACTCCCGGATACCCTTCCTGCTTCGCCAGTGCAAGCGTTTCCTCCAGCAGGGCCTCTCCTACACCACAGCCCTGGTAGTCTACATCCACACATAAGGGACCAAAGGTGAGGATTTCTTTCGTCTCCTCCCCCTTTTGCAGGCACGCTTTTGTATAAAAAATGGCTCCGATAACCCTGCCATCCTTTACTGCAATTCTGGAAATTTCAGGAATATACTCATTGGCGGTTCTTATCTTATGCACCAGATAATGTTCATCACAGCCTCTCACATGTTTATTCCAAAAAGCTCTCATCGTCATTTCTTCTGTGGCGTGATAATCTTCCGGTGTCTCTCTGCGAATCACAAAATCTTCTCTTTTCAGTCTGATCTTTTTCTTGTACACAATTCCCAGATTTAAACGCACTTCTTTACGCTCAATATCCGTATTGCTATAGCAGCAGGTATCAATTCCTGTCAACTCAAATCCTTCTGACAGATAAAAACTGACTGCCCCCACGTTGCAGGACTGTGTTTCCAGAATAACAGCCCTTCTGCGCTCCAGTCTCGCCTGCTCTTTTGCCACCGCCATCAGTGCATGGGCGATTCCTTTTCTGCGGTACGCCTCGTGAACCCACAGCTCAGTAACCATCAGTCTGTTGGACCATTCTTCCGGGCAGGTTTCAATGCAGGCAGCCATCTCGCCCTTTTCGTCCAGCACACCCCAGGCATACGCCTTTTCCCAATGCTCCTGATATAATTTATCTGGAAAATCATATTCCTCAGGGTAATGGGTAATGGGCTCCTCCAGCGTCTTTTTCTCCAATAAAATCTGTGTAGACCACCCCTCTTTTTTCACCGACACATCCAGATACTCTGTAGTGGTATATCGCATGGGAATGATGGTTCCTTTCCATGTCTCCTTGGGAAGGGGTACTATTTCAAATCCTTTTTCTATATTCATTTTTCCTCACATTCCGCCGCACAAACGGCATTCTCTGTGTAAAGCTTTAGAAATTCTAACTGCCAAAGGAAGTTAAAGCTTCTCTTCACACTTGTCGGCTCTGACTGCCCAACGCATTTTTGTGGACCTTGCTCTGCCATTCTGCCTGCACTCCTCGGCAGAAGGGCGAATCACTTCCTCAGAAATCTCACTATAAATACCATTTTTAAATCCATCGCGGAAAGCCCTCTTAACCAGTCTGTCTTCCCCGGAATGGAAAGTGAGAATTGCCACTCTTCCTCCCGGTGCAAGTGCGCCCGGCAGACTTTGCAAAAATGCGTCCAGCACCTCAAATTCACTGTTTACATCAATACGCAGCGCCTGAAAGACACGCTGGCAGGTTTTCTTGATAATTTCTTTCTTTTCTTTATTCTCGGGAAGAAAAATAAGCGCTTTTTCTATTATCTCCCGCAGTTGTGTAGTGGTTTCTATTTTCCCACCTCTGTGGATGGTTCTGGTAATCTCTGCGGCAATCTCTTTCGCATAGGGTTCATCGGAATTGTCCACAAACATTCCTGTCATCTCTTCTTTTGTCAGCTCCTTTAGTCTCTCCGCAGCAGAAACACCATGTTCCGGGTCAAGCCGCAAATCTAATGGACCCTCCACTTTATAGGAAAAACCCCTTTTCGGGTTGTCAATCTGCATGGAAGATACGCCTAAATCCGCCATTATAAAATCAAAAGGACCATACTGCTCTGCAATCCGGGACAGACAGGAAAAGTTCTGTCGGATGATGGTAAGAATATCTTCGCCATATCCCAGCTTTTCCAACCGCTCCTTTGTTTTTACAATTTCTACAGGGTCTATATCAAGAGCATACAGATGTCCCTGCCCCTTTAGACATTCCAGCATTCTGCGGGTGTGCCCGCCGTACCCTAATGTGGCATCCAGCCCTTTTAGTCCCGGCTGAATCTGAAGAAACTCAAGAATTTCCTCCACCATAATGGAAAGGTGCATACCCGCAGGGGTACTTCCCTTCTGTATCACCTTTGCAATGGTATCTGCATATTTTTCCGGGTCATGCTCTTTATATTTTTCCTCAAACCTGCGGGGATGTGTCCCCGGATAGCGCACACGCCGTTTATGTTCTTTTTCCTGTTTCATGCTTCCTCCAATTCACATCAGTGCAGCTGTTTAACAAAAACCGAATTTTATCCGCAGTCGATATTTCCAACAAAAATTCCTACAGTTTTTTTGACAGCCACAGCACCAGCTCATCATCATTGCAGCAGTCCGCATACTGCTCGCAGACCTTCCACTGATACCACACTCCCGAGCCGTCCGGTATATATCCCCGCTTCACATACATTCTCTGTGCGCTTCCATATCCACTATGTAAACCCACGCCCAGACAGACAGTATTACTGTATTTCGTGGCAAGCTGTTCCGCTACATCCATCAGTTTACTGCCAATTCCATGTTTTCGATACTTTTCCAGGACACCAAAATCCACTATTTCCGGATAAGCTGTATCCTGAAATGCCCCGCCTGCCTGAAAATACAGATTAATATAACCGGCAACATTTCCCTGATATTCTGCAACCAGCGCAATGGCTTTTTGTTCTTTCATGTCTTTTAAACGCAGCAGATATTTGTCCGCAGACGCATCCCATCCCTGCTTAATTTCCTCCTGGGTAATCACCTGGGCATCTGCTTCCTCAAGCTCCCGGATTGTCACTTCATTATCCTGAAAATAGACCATTCTGTTATTCCTCCTTATCATTATGCCATAACTTATATCATCCAGACCGGCACAATATAATTATCTTTATTTATTGCACCTAAAGCAGCTTTCATGCAAATAACCGCCCCTTTGTCCCTGGGTGTGGAAGCGTGGTCAAGCAGTCCAAATACTTTAACTAATTCTGTGCCCGGATTAGAAGTTTTTTTAATCTCAATAGGATTTAAGACTCCATCATGTTCCAGTACCACGTCAATCTCTTTGGCATCTTTGTTCCGGTAATAGTACATAAATGGCTCTTTTCCACAATTGAGGTATGTTTTGGCAATTTCCGACACAACATAATTTTCCAGCACTGCTCCATTCATGGCACCATTTTGTAATGTCTCTGCACTACTCCATTTTGTCAAATAACATACCAGTCCGGTATCATAAAAATAGAGCTTAGGTGTTTTCACAAGACGCTTCAACAAATTATTGGAATAAGGATGTAAATAAAAAATAATTCCCAAGGTTTCCAGAATCCCCAGCCAGTCTCTCGCCTGCTTCTGATTGATATCTGCATCCAAAGCAATTTCCGACACATTCAGCATCTGGCTGCATCTTGCAGCCACCGCAGTCATAAATCGAAGAAACTTCAGTGAATCAATCGCCTCCGACAATTCCTTTACATCTCTTTCAATATAGGTGCTTAAATAACTACTGTAGAAAATCTGACTGCTGCTGTTAGTTTTACTGATAATCGCAGGCATGGAACCTCTGTAAATACGCTCAAAAATTTCCTGTGTGTCAGCCACCTGCCGTTTACTTTCTCTTGCAGACAAAGCCTGCAAATCAACCCTAAACGGCTCCATATCTGCACCACACACTTCTGCCTGGGACAAAGATGTCATGGAAAGAACTGCCACTCTTCCGGCAAGTGACTCCCTCACCCCCTGCATCAACTTAAAAACCTGGGAACCCGTTAACCAAAATGCTCCTGCTTCATGGTATTTGTCTACATGAATTTTAATATAAGTAAATAATTCCGGGGCATACTGCACTTCATCAATTAGAACTGGGGGTTTATGCAACTGCAGAAAAAGCTCCGGGTCATTTTTGGCAATATTTCTTTCATGCAGGTCATCCAGCGATACATATCCGCGGTCTGTGTTTTCCATCATTTTTTGAAGCATCGTAGTTTTCCCTATCTGTCTGGGACCTGTAACCAGTACAACCGGATATTCTTTCGTTACCTGATTTACAACCAATTCAAGATTTCTAGGTATATAATTCATAAAATACCTCCTTCGGTTGATTTGTATTTTAATTACATTATAGCCGAATCAAACTATATACGCCATACTAATTTCGGCTAATTTATATTAAAAATAAAAATCAGCCGAAATATGCCTTCAATATCCCAAATCTTCCTCTTTTTCAAAAGGATAGATAACGCCCCATTTCTTCCGCAGAGAATCCATCCAGCCCATAATCCGAAGAGTTTCCTCCAGAGGCATTTCCGGGCATTCCGTTTTTCCCTCGCTTAATGCCCTCTTACATGCCAGAACCTCATATTCGTATCCGTTAATCTGCTTGGGTGGATAATAAGTTTCCTTCAAATTTCCTTCCAGGTCATAACTCTCTATTTTGCTGAAGTTATTAAGATTTTCAACGCGAAGATATCCTTTTGTTCCTACAATTTTTCCCTCATTTACAGGTCCCTCAACCATGGAGGTGCGTAAGACCGCCTTTCTGCCATCCGGATATTTGAGAATCATATGGTCTGTGGCATCCACTCCCGTGTCATATTTCTCGCAGGTTGTCTGTACGCTTTCCATTTCATCACCAAAAAACATGGACGCGAAAGTAAGCGTGTACACTCCTAAATCCAGCAGCGCACCTCCCGCCAGACTGGGATTGTGCAGTCTCTCTATGTGGGAAATGGGTACGGAAAAATCTGCTTCCATGGAGGTGGGAGTTCCTATTTCTCCCTGATGCAGCAAATCCTCAATCATTTTTCTGCCGGGCATATATCTGGTCCACATTGCCTCTGCAAGCAATAAGTTTTTCTCCCGCGCCAGACCAACCAGCTCTATTGCCTGCTTACGGTTGGCGGTAAAGGCTTTTTCCACCAGAACATTTTTACCATGCTCCAGACACAGCTTTGTATTTTCATAGTGCATGGCATGCGGGGTGGCAACATAGACTAAATCCACCTCCGCATCCTCCACCAGTTCCTCATAAGAACCATAGGCTTTTTCAAAATGCCATTCCCGGGCAAATTCTCTGGCTTTCTCCAGATTTCTGGATGCCACTGCATAGGCAGGTACCTCCCCCTGTAATCCATTCAAAGCAGTTGCCATATGACCTGCGATTTTACCCGTTCCCATAATTGCTATTTTCATACCCTTTTTCTCCCATTATTTCTTGCAAAAAATTCTTCCATCAACTTCGGCTGAATGTGTGGATATGTCCAGTTATCCACCATATTCTCTGACAATATTATTTTCTCTATTTCGCTGTGCAGCTCTTCTTCCAGTTCATAAATATCCGCATAATACAGCATTCCAAATGACTCCTTTTTCTCAGGCTGTGCGGTGTCAGTAACGGAGTATACACAGACCGGCTTTATGTCAAAACGCAGTGCACCCGTTTCTTCCTGTAATTCCCTTTTCGCAGTATCTAATATCTTTTCACCCGGCTCCCTATGCCCTCCTGGAATTTCATAGGTCTCTCTTTTTTTATGTTTGCAGAATACCCACTTACCCTCTGCCCTTGCAATAATTACGGCAAATTCTAAAAGAGCATCTTCCACAGACTCGTAAAATGAAACTTTCTGCATGATATTCCTCCAATGTAATTGTTACATTATTACTTCTGTTTACGTCCAAGATATCTGCAAACCTTCTTTTTATAATCCAGATACTCTTTGCCAAAAACAGCAAGCAGAAATTCTTCCTCCACATTTACAATCTGCAAATGAAATACTATGATACCAAATATGGAAACTATAAACAGTATCCAGTTAAAAAACATCAGAAAAATTCCTATGTATACCAAATCAAAGCCTAAAAACGCCGGATTGCGGCTGATTTGATAAATTCCACTTGTCACCAGCTCTGTTTTTTCTGTCTCGGAAACACCAGCTCTCCAACTGTCCCGCATAGTGAGAACCGACAGAATAAAAACCACTGCCCCTATCATTCCCATATACACACCAATAACTCTCATCCAGCCGGGTAAATAGGTCGTTTCCATCACAATACTCACTACTTCCACCATAGGAACCAGAATTGATACTATTTTCAACGTAACCTCAATCAATTTTACAAAACCGACTTTCCCTTTTCCCATCTGGTTTGTCTGTATTCCTTTTTTCTTCTGGTTTATCATTTTTAGAAAATAGCAGCCATAAAATGCAAGCAGAATTATAATGCTGATTATTTGAAAAATCATTGTTTTTTCTCCTAAATTTGCTGTTAATATGCTAATTACTGATTAAAATAAGTATTATTGATAATTTAGAACGCTCAGCCTGCGAACCGCAGAAGATATCCATCCGGGTCCTGAATCAGAAACTCTTTCTGTACAATTATCGTATTGTTCTCTCTATATTCATTTATCTTTAATTCCTGGAAAATAGGAATCCCAAGCTCCAGCACATGCTTGTACAGGGAGTCCACATCCGATACGGTCATTTCCAGATTCATTCCATTTCCAAAAGGATACACCAGCTCACCCACACTCCAGTTACCGTTTATCTCCTGAAGCATTAACTGGCACCGCTCCAGCGACATAAATAAGAATTTATCCTCTGGTCTTTCATAACTAATTTTAAACCCCAGATTTGTATAAAATAATCTGGTTTTCTCAATATCAGATACAGAAAGCTCAGGAATTACGGGATTAAATGTCAATTCCTTATCCTGGTTCCAGATTTTGTTGAGAATTGTCCGGTCATTATGTGCTAATTTCTCAGGAAGTGTGTCTTTATCAAAAAAACAAAGTTGAAGAACCTCCTCTTCTTGTCCTTGAAGTACTCCCGAATAAGAACGACAGACAAAGTTGATATCCACCGCATATACTTCATCCCCATTGGGATATTTGAAATGGGAGTTTTCTCCTGATATAACATTATACAACTCCAGCTCACCCAGAGTCAGTCCTGTTTCCTCCAGGCATTCCCGTCTGGCAGCTTCCTCCGGGGTTTCTCCTAACTCCATACTTCCCCCCGGTACACACCAGGTTCCGTCATCTGCACGCCGTTCCAATAATATCCGATTCTGGTTATCAAATATAAATACCCCACAGGCAACCATCTGTAACGGTCTGTGTCCTATGCCATCCACTTTCCGCAAATCCATGATGTATCCCATTTTCAACCTTCCTCCCACTGTGCCACTTTCCTACATTTGCCGCTCTTTTATAATTTCAATTACTTCTATATCCCCGTCCACCAGAATCTCCACTACCGGTTCCTCGTCCGCGCAGACTTCATTTCTCCAGTATTTCTCTGCCAATAACAGATTCTGCTGCTTGTCTGTGCCGCCGTCAAAGCAGTAATTGGCGTTTCCCTTAAAATAGCTGCCTTTTACATTTACCCGGACAATCTGGAAGGTTGGTCTTCCGATTTCCGTAAAAAAATCAAACCACTTCTCTGCTTCCTCCAAAGTCCCGGAGACATACAGACTGCTCATTCTGGACGGATATGCAGGATAACTGTTTATTCTCACTTCCTCCAGAGCCAGCTCGCGAAGAGCCACTTTTACATGATGCTCAAGATTTCCGGCATCATATCTGCCGGGATTAGCATAAATATCCTCCACCAAAGCCTTTTTTTCCATCACTCTGGTATAGACACCACTGTGATGCGTATCATCAAAAACGATATGCTGGCCTATGTACATAGGTCTTTCCGTGACTACATGAAAAAACTCCATCTCTGCTCCTTTTCCGAAATCCGCATTCCCCATTATATCCTAAACAGTCTGAAATTCTGTTACATTCCCTATTGTACCAGCAGATAAGTACCTTTGTCTATTTCTTTCAAAGCTATATTATTTTGACACCACCGTATTTTCTAATTTTTATAATATGGCAGACACCTTCCCCAAAAACACATTCCATCTGCCGTTGATATACGGAAACCACATTATTTTTCACAAAACTCTGTATGGTGCCGGCAAATCCACCACCATGAACACGGCTGACACCATCCTCCCCCAGAATATGTTCACTAAGAGCCAGCGCTGTCGCAATAGGCTGGTTCTGTTCCTGGTGGTTGGAATAAATATTCTGTAAATATTTATAGGAAGAATCACCGGAAGCCTTCACCAGCCGGAGAAAATCGTCAAACCGGTTCTGTTTCAGGGCATCCACTTCTTTCTGTACCCGCCTGTTCTCCGCAAAAAAATGGATTGCACGTAAAACTCCTCTGTCGACTTTTTTCTGATAAAGCTCAGGAAGTTTTTCATAAAATACTTCTTCCGGCACCTCTCTGAGCACTTCTTTGCCAAAAAAAGCTGCAATTTCTTTCATCTCCTGCGGAATCGCCGCATAATCCGGTGTCAGATCCGCATGGGAGCCTTTGGTGTCCACAATACAGAGACTGTAATTCTGCTCTGCAATATCAAACTCCACTCGCTCCACCACCGGCTCTGTGGGATTTTTAAAATCAATATGAACAATACCACCCACAGAACATGCCATCTGGTCCATTAATCCGCAGGGTTTTCCGAAATAGACATTTTCCGCATACTGACCGATAACGGCAGTCTCTATAGGAGAAACCATGCTGTCATTATACAATCCTGACAGAATCGTTCCGATAACTGTTTCAAATGCCGCCGAGGAGGAAAGCCCTGCTCCGCCCGGTACACTGCTGGCTATATATGCCCTAAAAGGACCTGTTTTGTAACCATGCTTCTGCATACCCGCAATGACACCTTTGATTAACGAAGCAGTAGTGCCATATTCTTTTTCGTCTACATCGAAATCATCCAAGGGAATGGATATGGGTTCATAGCCCTCTGATACAAGCTCCACAGTATTATTATTACAGTACCCCGCCACAGCGACGGTATCCAGATTCACCGATGCTGCCAGCACCATGCCATGCTGGTGGTCCGTATGGTTTCCGCCTATCTCCGTTCTGCCCGGAGCACTGTAAATTTCTACCTCATCATCGCCGAAGCATTTTTTATAATTCTCCAGCGCAGTTAAATAGCGGGAGGTCTGCTCTTCCACCGTTTTGGTATCTTCTCCATAGATATCTGCAAGACAATTATCTAATTCCCTATTCTGAAACTGCTTTATAACCGATTCTATCTGCTTCATAGCTTACACCAGGCATTTTGTCCTTTCTTTTATTCTGGTATCTCTATCACAAAGGAATATTGGATATCCTTTCCCGCATCAATATGATAATCATCCTCCACATCGGCTCCCCAGCTATTGATACCTCCAACACCGCGCACAGCGCCTAAAATGGATACTACCGTTCTTCTTGCAGGTGGAAGCTCTTCTATATGGGTTGCATTCTCCAGCTCCTGTGCTGTGTACGGAATGCAGGAAAATGCAAAGCTTCTGCCGCAGGAAACAAAGCGCAGTCCAAAAGGCTCTCCTTTTTTGTCCGCATTGTTCAGCGTACTGTCACGATAAACCTCCAGCCACTTAGTATCCATATGTACCTGACAGTCCTGGGGTACAAGATATTTTGTCACTGGCAGTCCTTTCACTTCATAAATTCCCGGTATGCCGCCCGCCATCCTGTCCGGATAAGTTTCCCCGGATAATCCTTCATAACGGTAGGAAACCGCTTTCGTAGGCATGATAAAACGCATTCCAAAGACCGGAAGCTCCGGCAGTCCGGCCCTGCCATGATAATGTACATTCACCCGAATCTGTCCCTCTTTATGAATTTCATAATCTACTTCAACTGTCGTAGACGGAACGGTTATTGTTTCATAGATAAAGCGGACCACAACCTTTTCTGCTGTCTCCTCTCCGGTAAACTCATTATTGTCGGGAGCGACAAGAATCCCCATTTCCTTACCATCCACCTGCACATTGCCCCCTGTATGCCCCAGAAACATATCCGCCGCTATCCACATACCGGAACGCAGATGAAACCGGTTTCCTCTGTCATTATCCGTCAAGGCTCTCCAGAAAGTAGGCTTTGGTATCCGATAAATCCACTCCTTACCGTCCACCACCAAAGACTCAAGTCCTCCGCCGGAGTAGGAAAAAATATAATGGAATCTCTCACCATGTACTCCCAGTGTTCCGTCTCCATATACCACTTTTAAAAATTTATTTATGCAACCCATAGTAGTATCTTACCTCCTGCAACGCCGGTTTCTCGCTCCTGTCGGCAAAAACAATTCCATTTCCTGAAAACTCATAGTCCGAAGGACGGTCGTCAAAGTCCCCGCCATACCGGAGCACCTCTCTGCCCGTTATCTCATCCTCCACAGCAATCGCCTGGTCGATATAGTCCCAGATAAAACCACCCTGATACATTTCGTACTTGTCAATCAAATCAATATAGGACTTCATACCTCCCAGAGAATTACCCATATCGTGCATATATTCGCATAAAATAAAGGGTTTCCCAGGCTCATTGGACAGATATTCCTCTATCTGCGCAGGTGTGGCATACATCCTGCTCTCCACATCAGAAATACTGTCCTCATATACTCTGTTCCAGACCACACCCTCATAATGCACCAGCCTGTCAGGGTCTTTTTCTTTAAAATAAGCATTCATTGCCTCGATATTATCTCCTGCATAGGACTCATTGCCCAAAGACCAGAACAAAATAGAAGTATGATTCTTGAAGGTTTCAAAATTATTTCTCGCCCGGTCCAAAACAACTTCTCTCCACTGAGAGATACTTCCCGGCACATTCCAGGACGGCTCTATACTGCCCGGCTTCTGCCAGGAACCATGGGATTCCAGATTCGTCTCCGCCATTACATAAATTCCATTCTCATCACAGAGATAATACCAGGGAATCTGATTGGGATAATGGCAGGTTCTCACTGCATTGATATTATTTTGGGCAAAAAGCCGGATATCAAAATCCATCTCTTTCCTACCGATACATCTTCCAGTGTGTGCACTCCACTCATGGCGGTTCACCCCGTTTATGATAAGCCTGCTGCCGTTTAAAAGGATTTTTTTATCTTTGATTTCTATTCTGCGGAATCCAATCTTATAGGGCACCAGTTCCACAAGATTCCCGCTTTCATCCAGTAACTCCACTATAAGCTGGTACAGATATGGATTATGGTTATCCCATGGAACTACCTCTGTAACTTCCCGGGTCTCCAAAAATACTTCCGTTTCCGAATCTTTCTCCACAGAGAACAACTTCTCCTGTCCCAGACACTGCCTGCCCTTGTTATCAATTAGGGTGACAACTGCTTTTCCCTTGGAAAGCTGCCCGGATACTCTTAAATTCAGACGAAACTCGCCCTCACGGTTCCCCTCCCGCAGAATAGGTCTGGCATACATATCCTCTACATGAAGCGCAGGTCTGGCACATAACGTTACATTACGGAAAATACCAAAAAACCGGAAAAAATCCTGGTCCTCCAGATAAGCAGCGCAGCTTCTCTTATGCACCTCCACTGCCAGTATATTTCCCTTTTCCCGGATATAAGGAGTCAAGTCAAACTCCGAAGGTGTAAAACTATCCTCCGCATATCCCACAAATTGACCGTTTATCCACAGATACACAGCCTGCTCCACACCTTCCAAAAGGATTGTGACAGGTTTTCCACATAATGCAGGAGCCAAATCAAACTCTTTTATATAGGAACCCACCGGATTATACTGTGCACCGCTGAAGCTGTCCGTCACAGGCACTGTTTCGTTTAAACTGTACGCCGGTCTGCGGTAAACATGTCCTTCCCATGGATACAAAGTATTAATGTAATGAATTTTGTCATAGCCTGCCATCTCAATGTGTCCGGGTACTTTGATGGTGTCGAAAGAAGACCTGTCATAATCTTCTTTGTAAAATTTCGTGGGACGACTCGCTGCATTTATGGAATAGCAGAATTTCCAGTCGCCGTTCAACGACTGCTTCAGACCACATTCCTGTTCCTCATAGGCTTTCCTGCTCTCAAAATAAGTATGGTCGCTGTGTGCCGGAAGCACATTGACACGAAATATTTCGGGATTATCCAACCATTTAATATCTGCCTGCATTTTTGATACTCTCTTTCTATCCTCTATTCTCTATGAAATCAATCCATGGATAACTTTGCTCCTTGATTCATCTCTTCCACCACCGAATATTCCTTTGCAGTCATCTCTATCCACGCGGGTCTGAAACCACTTTTCACCGCATTTCTCACAGATTTGATATTACTCCATGCCGCGCAGTAAAAAGGTACCTTTCCCTCTCTTAATATCTCCAGTGCCAGACTGCTGGTTAACGCGCAGGCGATTCCCCGCCTGCGGTATCCGGGCAGCACATCCACACCAATCTGCCACATGGTATCACAATCCGCTGAACAGGCAGCCAGCCCCACAAGAGTATCACCGTCATACGCCCCAACTCCCAGTACATCCAGCTCTCTCCGTTTCTCACAAAGAGCATTGCTCCATTCTTCTATATATAATGGGGCAAAATCCTCCTGATGTAACATACGCAGCTCATAAGGACATTCCAGCTTGTGCAAACTATCCAAATCCGGCAGAAAATACTCCGCCATAAAACATACTCTATGGTTTTTCTCCTGTAACGCATCATTTAAAACATGCATATTGGGTGTCTCAAAACAATGCTCCACCGGAAAGCTATTGATATAAGACAGCACAATATCCTTATATTCTTCCCGCACCGATGCCACAATATTATTTCCATACGAAATCAGATTACATGCAAACGGCAGCTCCAAATATTTTCTTGCTTCCGCATTCTTTTTTGATAATACCACTATATTCTGCCCACTCATAAAATCTCCTGCATCACAGCCTGCATCTATGGCGGACTGCTTCATGGCAATATCCAATATATCCTTGTTTGTAAACTCCATTACTATTTCCTCCCCTCAACCAATGGGCTACATTACACGCCAGCAGAATCATTATACCATGTGCGCGGAAAAACAAGCGGCTACGCAGCAGACATTTGTTTTTCAAGCCATGGACTCCCGGTATAATGCACCGCATAAGCGGTGACATGGCGGTGAAACCGACATGGATTCTGCGTCAGCAGAATCATTATACCATAATTTTATCTGGTAAAATATGTTTTTAAAAAATCCTATTGACTATCCCCCTGGGTGTCAGGCTATCCTATATATGGAGGTGGTAATCATGCTTATCAATGAGGTGTGTCAAAAATGTTCCCTCACAAAAAAAGCAGTTGAATATTATGCGGAGCAGGAGCTTATTTTTCCCTCCATCCAGGAAAACGGATATCGTAATTTTTCGGATGAAGATGTGAACCGTCTGCGAAAAATTTCTGTTTTAAGAAGACTGGGGCTGTCAGTTGCCGATATCCGCAGTGTCTTACTTCATCAAAATTCCACAGTATTAAACAATATCTCCGTCAGGAAAAACCTGGAAATTTCCTCCCTGCAAAAAAAGCAGCAACTGCTTCAGGAACTGGCAGAAACCCATGACTGGGAACAGGTGAATAACCAGTTGCAACAGCTTGCCCAGAGACAATCCATACTGGAGCGTCTGATAAACGTTTTTCCCGGATATTACGGAAGATATATCTGCCTACATTTTGCATCATATCTTAACGAACCCATTGTGACCGATGAGCAGCGGGAAGCATTTGATACCATAATTGATTTTCTGGATAATGTTAATTTTGATATTCCCAGGGACATGCAGAAAATTCTTGATGAAATAACCGTAAGCTGGGACGATACCTTTGTGGAAAGAATAAATGTCCATATGAAAAACGCTCTTAGTGATATGGAAAAGTATCTTGCTGAAAATCGTGAGACTATTGAAACTTATATGGCTTACAAACAATCGGATGAATACAAAGCGTCACCTGCCCACCGCCTGCAGGAGTCACTACGGCAGTTTACGGAAACGAGCGGCTATAATAATATTTTTCTTCCGGCAATGCGCAGACTCAGCAAATCTTATAGAGAGTATTCTGAAATGCTGATGAAAGCAGACGAACAGTTTTTGCAGCGATATTCACAATAGTATTATAAAAACAAGCCCTGAAAGAAATCTTTCAAAGCTTGTTTTTGTTGCGTCTATTCCGTAGTGGTACTCCCTATCCCTGCTATCAGCACATAGCCGCTGCCTGAATGCCTGCAATTGCACCGTCGGCAACTGCTGTAGCCACTTGTCTGACTTTTTTTACACGAATATCTCCTGCCGCAAATACTCCCGGAATCTGCGTCTGCATGGAGTCATCAACCGGAATATATCCTCCGTCTAAATTCAACTCTGTATACATCTGCGTATTTGGTACAATTCCTGCATATACAAATACTCCGCACTCTGCATCCTTCACAGTCTGTTTCCTGCCTGTTTTGTTATCTGTAAACTCAAGTTCTTCCACCGATTCGTCACCGTATACTGCGGTAAGGCTTGAGTGAGGCATAATTTCAATATTATCGCAAGCATCAACCTTATCTTTGAATTCCTGTATACATGCCAGTTCATCTTCCACACATACAATAATTACCTTTCCTGCTATCCCTGCCAGATAAAGAGCTTCCTTTACTGCTCCGTCTGCTCCGCCGATGATATAAACATTCTTTCCCTTATAATTCAAACCGTCTTTTGGCGCGTTTAATCTGACGCCCTTCAAATTTTCACCCGGAATGCCCAGCATGCGGCTGGAACCGCCATTAGCTAAAATCAGGGTTTTGGATTCATAACTTCCTTCATCTGTAACGACTTTCTTAATTTCACCTATAAGCCTTGTCTCTGTCACATTTTCATAACGAAGTTCCACACCGGCACCAAGCGCCTGCTCTTTCATTCGTTCAGCAAATGTCTTACCCGTTTCTTCCTGCAGAATCGCTGTGTAATGCGTAACTGTAGATACCGTTCCAATCAAACCGCCCACTTGTTTCTTTTCCAACACTAAAACTTTTTTTCCTCTGCTTTTTCCATAAACGGCTGCGCTGATACCTGCCGGTCCTGCGCCAATAATAATTATGTCGTACATTTCAATGTTCTCCCTTATAATTTTATGTTTAATAATAGTTTTACACTTATTAAGTATCTGATTCATAAAATTTTTCAGTAGTGTAAACCGCATTTTTTTTATTTTACTACTTTTAAAGTATTTTATCCATGTGATTCTTGTTATCTTTGCAATTATTTTATGGGTGTTAGCTATTCAAGACCATTAAGGTTTCCCACATAAAAACAAGCCCCGAAAAAACTTTCAAAGCTTGTTTTTTTTGCGTCTATTCAGTAGTGGTACTCCCTGGACTGATGAAGAAAGGTCTGCATCCTGCTGTCACGGCCATAAGTAACCGTATGACAGTTTAATGGCGTGCCTTGGGATTCTGCCACAGCATTCTTTAAAACCTGTGCAAAGAGCTTGTTGGAGTTTCCCTGCTCTGTATTAGAGTTGGAATTATTCTGGTGGTCCCGCCTTACCTTGATTGGTCCGGAAACTGCCACCACTGAAGTCACCATAAAAATACTTGAATATCCGTTTGCTGCGTTAATCCCTCCTTGGATGTGTATTTCAACAGTGCCCATATTTCTTACTTTATATTTCGGCAAAATGTCTGAAAATATTAGTATGTATTAATAAAATTCAGTAAGTTTGGCTTGTTTTTTCTATAGGGTGAATATATATGCTCTGCTGAAAAAAGCCCGCATATTTTCATACTTACAGTAAATCCGGCAGGCGATGCATATACATCTCTAATGCATCCTCATTTTCCTCTAAGACTTTCATAAGTTTTTCGGAAGGATGTGCATAAATTTCGCCGTAATCCACTTCTCCATATTCCGGCTTTACCGAAAATGCCAACTGTTCCGTATCTAAAGAAAACTGCGCATCTGCCCCATTTTTATTGCCCCTGGCATCCAGCCGAATCCACCGATTCAAATCTTTCATATAAACAGCATTCAATGCGTGGATACAAAATCCTGTTTCGGGAGTATCACCCAGTGTCAGTCGCTGATAACAGATACCTGCAGGAATGTTACACGCCCGCAATAATGCTGCCAGCAAATTGGCCTTCGCCCAGCAGATTCCCACTCCCTGCTCTAATACTTCCGATGCCGCTTTCGTTACCCGCTTGTCCTGCACATCCCAGGAATGGGGAATATCATCCCGCACAAATTCGTATATGTTTTTTACCAGATTAATCTCACTGTCCGAATTTTCCTGAAATTCCTTTGCCTTTTCCAGTATGGCTGTGTCTTTCCAGTTAATATACTGTGATTCGGACAAATAATCCTGTATTTCATTTTTTAATACCAGATTCTGCATCATGCTGTGCCCTCTCTATCCACCATTTATCATATCCACTAATTATCTTTCCACTATTCCTACGACCTGCTTTATCAACTAACTGACAGTTTTGTCATGTTCCAATTCTACACATTTCCATTCTTCACCAAAAATACAATAGACTTCTTCCTCCTGCTGTTCCACTACACGAAAACCTACTGACTTGTAGCAGTATAAGGCACTCAGATTGTTTTCAAATACTCCTAAACCTATTTTCTCTGCACCAAGAAATTCATAGGCATATCGAATTGCAAGCTTCAGCATCTCTTTTCCATATCCCATCCCTCGTTTGGAATCATCGACTATGACAAACCCAAACCGGATGGATGTCTTTTCCTCATCCGTAAACCGGAATATCATATGCCCCACAACACCGGACTCATCAAAAGCGGTCATGGGATAAAAATTGTCTGTATCCTCAGTGCCCCTATACATGCCAATCATATCCTCCGGCTCTGCGGGATAACTCTCGTATCTGTCAGCACTCCATTTCCGAAATGCCTTTTCATCTTTAATCCAGCCTAAAATATATTTTGCATCCTGGTTTTTAAATGGACGTAATCTTAACATATTTTATGTCCTCCTTAATAATTTAGTTAAGCCTCATATAGTGACTGATTTCCCGAAAACCACAACTCTCCCAGAACAACTTTCCTGCTTTATTCCAGGGTAAAACCTCAATATCCATTGTATGGACATTTAAATACTCCAATAAGGCATGAAATGCTTTTGTCCCAAAATGCTGTTTTCTATACTTTCTGTCAATCAAAAACTGACGCAGATATCAAGCTCCAAAAGATTCATAGGATTATCACTCTTTTCGTCTTCAATAAGCTGCTTATTCAGCACCGCCAGATATGGAATCTACGCCAGCCTTCTTTTGATTTCATTCATATCAACCAACACAGACTCATCATTGGCTTTTAACAAAAGCCCTTCCCTGCTCCACATGTCAAAATCCAGCTCATCATACTTTTCATAGTCGGAATCAACTATGCTTTGCATTCCCACTAACTGAGGTTTATAGTGCAGTGGATTAGAAAAATCTCCAACCATAACATCACTGGGACCTCCCCAGAAACATCCGCCGTAGGCAATCAGATTGCTGTCCGGGTCATAATGAATATCAGTAATAATAAAAGACTCGCCAAAAAGTATGTTACAGTCATGCTGATAACCTTCCGAAATATAGTTGTAAACCTCTCCGGTATCAACATCAATATAGCTTACACTGTACAAACTAATATGAAAGGGATAATACCTATGTCCGTTGCTGTGATGAATAAACTCCAAAAAATATGCTGCGTGATGATATGTACAAATATACTCGTAAACTACACGCCCGGCTTTTTGAAGTCTACATTTCTGCAGTGCTGCCTTCTTTATAAAATAATTACCCATATTTTCCACATCTCCATAGGTCTCCACTTCAATGGAAAAATTATCCGGCAGGGCAAACTGTTCCTTTTCCATAAAATACTCTTTATCAAGGACATATTTCTGCGATTCGATAAAGGTATTATACTCGTCTGTTCCGTATAGATTGCGATAAGACATTCCTTTATATTTCTGCCGATAAAATGTAATATCCTTACAACAAAATTCAGCGCAAATAAAATCATTGTCCTCCGCACAAATTTTAACAGAATAATTTTTCTCTTCTTTATCTGGCTGGCTTATCTCAAAAGAAATGATTCCCGCATCATTCATTTCAGGAAGCTTTGGTTCTACAGACTTAAACCGGAAGTAAAAATATTTGCAGCCGCTTCTCTCCATTTCGTCTTCTGGAAATTCCCCTAAAAGAATGGAATTGTCACACTCATTTCGGCATTCGGTTATGACTCCGTCATGGAAAGTGTGTTGTAGGAAATCTGTTATGTTAAACACTACACATTGCTCCTCTTATGGTTTGTATGCCATCTTACTTCTACCTTTTATAATACCATAGCTGTTTTGTTTTTAGAAACGATACTTTCCCTTTCCCTGCCCCTTCACAGG
>CAZRZM010000047.1:0-18844 GCA_964604575.1 uncultured Acetatifactor sp. | reverse complement strand
AACCAGTGACACGAGGATTTTCAGTCCTCTGCTCTACCAACTGAGCTATCTGGGCCTGCGGACCTGAATCCCTACAGTGACAACTTACCGCGTCACTCTGTATCACAACATTGATTATTTTACATGGTAACACGATAAATGTCAAGTACTAATTCAAAATTTTTTTATTTATAAGTTGCAGTTCAGTCTTTTTGACTTCTATAATACTGCAACAACAGCTCCACTACCCTGGAATAGCTAATCATTCCGTCAGAAACTCCGTTTACTTTCAGCGTCACATCCACATAAACATCTGCTGCCGCGTCCACTACCTCCGTATCTATCAGGGCTGTTTTGTTAATCCTCTCCCATTCCTCATCTGTCACAAAAATATTGTCCTGAATTACCATATCCAATATTTCCACCGGAGGATTTTTCTCTGCGATTTTCCTATAGGTATCTGGATAGTCCTGATATAAGCGGTACAAATCATTGTTCAGATAATTTAATACACTTAAATATCCGCTGTATTGAAAATACACATCATCGGAACCGGTGCAGGCAAGAAAGCTGATGAAATTTGCCTCATCCTCCAGAATATATCCTCTCAGGTGTGCCAGTTCATGACACATAGTGGAGGGCTTGTGCGTAACCTGCATTACATTATTATAATTTGCTTCCATGGAAAATGGAAAAAAATAACCCTGCATATACTGCTGGCACATAAAATCTGACGACAACATCGCCTTCGGTCTGGGATACCATCCAGCCAGCCGGGGATAAATACCGCCAAGCTGCTTCATGGTCTCTCTGGCTTTGTCCTCCATATCCACATATGTTCCGTCTTTCAGGATACTCCCTGTGTATTTTACGGCACCCTCTTCATCCCTCTCCACCTGCATGGATAATATATTGCACTGCTCCACCACCATATTTCTCAAATCCATAAGCTCACATCCTGCAATCTCCGACGCACTTTGTAATACTTTTTTCGACATATCTTCTGACATATTCTCAGATATATCTGCCCCAAAATATTTCTCGGAAAAAGTGGTTGCATGGTACAAAATAAAGCAGTTTAATGTCATCACCAGACTGACAATGAGCAGAACCCATGCGAAAAATATGTAAAACTTCTTACATCTCCTGCGATATTTTGCCACAAAAAGAAATGGCACAAGGCAGACTGCCACTACGCACAAAAGTACACCCGCAAGTATCATCCATTCTCCTACAGAAAAAGGAAACAGCCCCGTGAATCTCCCATAGATATTTACCCAGATAAGAAATACATAAATAATATAGGCATCGCAATGCTGACTGTGCTGCACCACGCCAAAGCGTTTAGCAGCACAGTCAGCATTGCGATGCCTGCATAGAGAACTGTTTTTTTATTTAATTTACTCCCAAGACATATATTCGTCATACTCCTGCCAGATATTACATATCCAGGTCTTACCCTGGTTAAACACGATTTCGTTGCCGTTTTCATCCAAGAAAGTATTGGGTTCGTAATTACTGTTATGTACCCAGGTACCTTTAATCACTTTACCATTGGTAAATACATAGGCATCTCCCTGCCCATGAACCTGAAATGCCATATAGTCCTTATCTGCAGGCTCCCTGACTTCCCCATGGCAAATCTTGAACACTACATTGCTTACCGCAATCTGTTCCCCATTCATCTCGTCAGTCTGTGCCCCGCCGTACTGGCTGCGATAGTAAAGACCATCATCCTCACTGTATGTAAAGCAGGGATTTGCATTGCCGTATCCGCTGCTGTTACTGCTCTGTCCTCCGGGATAGATTTTCGTTGCATCAGGATACTCTGTATACTCTGCCCTGTGTCCGTCATTGGCAAAAGTGAATGGTTCCTGGAAACGGCTGCTTCTGTACTCTGTATCATAGCCCAGACGCTCCACTGCATCATTGTATCCGTCAATAAACAGATATCCGGTAAACTCTGTGGCATAGCCGCTGCGTTTGATACGTCCAAAGGCTTCCGGCGAAGGAGTATCAATTCCGTCATTCGCCTGACTTACGTTATCAATCTGGTCCGTATTAATAATAGGCGCCACAAAAGGTACTGCCAGACCCCAGTTGACATAAATGGAATCGTATGCCATTGCCTCATATACATAATAATCACGGCTGCTGCGGACAGGTCCGATATGGTCCAAATCGTCATAGTCCTCAAACAATGCCATCAGACGGGTCACACGGCCCTCAACCGGAGCTTCATATATGACGCTCGCCCTGGACAGACCATACTGGGGAAGTGCCGGCTTATTGTTGGGAATCATGACTGCCATATTTCTTCTTTTAACAACATCTACATCCTTCCACTCACCGGTCAGGTAACTCTGCATTTTGCCATCTACTTCGGTACGCTCTGTAATAGTTTCCGTAGATGCCACAACGCCCGGCTCCTCTTCCCCGTCAGGGCTGACATTATCGTCTGCAATCGACTCGCCATCCAGCGTTGGCACGATAGGAGAAGGAAGTTCATCCTTACCACAGCCTGCCAGCATTGTCATTGCTATTATTATTGCTGCTAGTATTTTCTTCTTCATGAATATTTCCTTTCTTCTTTTTGTTCTTATTCTCTATTTTATCTCTTTCCGGTAGTATTTGTCCATTTATTCTGCACAATTTTTATGTAGAAATTTTTGTCATTTTTTTAACACTTTGTACAAA
Organism: uncultured Acetatifactor sp.; assembly: GCA_964604575.1. Taxonomy (GTDB): domain Bacteria; phylum Bacillota; class Clostridia; order Lachnospirales; family Lachnospiraceae; genus Acetatifactor. Next base: position 16,168 of record CAZRZM010000047.1, on the reverse strand, counting down.
AATCTCTGGCAGGGCTATTCACCCGCCAGAGATTTCATTACTTCTGCTACAGTTTCTATTTTATCCGCCTTGTAAGCATTCGCCCCACAGAACAGCAGTGCTTCTTCCACCTCTCCCTTTGCCGCGCAAAGCAGACGCTGGGTAATACAATAGGGAATTTCAGCAGGATTGCAGCGTTTCAGGCACTGTAAACATTTCTTCGGAGGAAATTTCTCTCCCTGCATGACACGTTCCATAAAAGTATTTCTGATAGCTCTGCCCGGCATACCCACAGGACTTTTTACAATGCAGATATCCTCTCTGGCGGCATTCACATAAGCCATTTTATAGCGGATATCTGCGTCACATTCCCTGGTAGTGACAAAACGGGTAGCAACCTGAACACCCTGGACACCCAGACTCATCACCTGCTCCATAGTCTCTGCGGTGTCGATTCCTCCTGCCACCACCACTGGAATGGAAACACCGTATTTGTCCCCATATGCCGCTACTACCTCCTGAATACGGTGTATTTCGTCCCGATAATTCTCTGTACTGTTTTCTGTGATAAAAAAATCCAGTTGTTCCTCTGTAAATCCCAGATGTCCCCCTGCAAGCGGACCCTCAATCACCACCATATCTGCTGTACGTCCGTATTTCTTATCCCAATATTTTAACAGAACACTGGCAGACTTTTCTGTGGATACAATAGGAGCTATTTTCGTGGCAGAGCCTTTTACACAGGCGGGCAGTTCCGTGGGCAGACCCGCTCCGGAAATAATAATATCTGCTCCGACATCCACCGCCTCCCTCACATACTCCTCATAGTATTTTAATGCCACCATGATATTGAATCCTATAATACCTTTGGGGGCAAGCTCCCGTGCTTTTTTCCATTCCGACCTGATTGCCCGCAGATTGCTTTCTTTGGGATTTTGCTCAAAATCAGGCTCTCTGTAACCAATCTGTGCCGTTGAAATAATACCAACTCCGCCCTGCGCCGCCACAGCTCCTGCCAGACCGCCCAGACTGATTCCCACTCCCATACCACCTTGTACAATGGGCACTTTTGCCGTCAATTCTCCTATTTGTAAAGGACTATATTTCATATTTTGACCCAAACCTCAGACGAACAAGTCTACTTGTTCCTTTCTTTTCTTTTTTCTGTCACATATTCCGAAATCTCTGATAGCGTTTCTCCAGTAAAACATCCATTTTCAGCAGACAATAGCTTTCCAGAAATCTGCTTATTTTTTCTTTTAATTCGACTGCCACCTGCGGCAGTGTTTCCACTGTAAAATTCTCCGGTTCAGCTATAACCTGCTCCACAATGCCTGCCTCCCGCAAATCGTGGGATGTCATGCGCATCATCCGCGCGGCATCTTTTGCCCTGCTGCTGTCTTTCCAGAGTATGGTCGCATATCCTTCCGGCGATAAAATGGAATAAACCGCATTTTCCATCATCCATACTTCGTCGGCAACTGCCATGGCAAGAGCGCCGCCGCTGCCGCCTTCTCCGATTACAACGGAAAGAATAGGCGTATGGATGTTGGACATTTCAAACAAGTTCCGGGCTATAGCCTCTCCCTGTCCCCTCTCTTCTGCCTCTAATCCGGGAAAAGCCCCCGGTGTATCCACAAAACAGATAATGGGTCTATGAAACTTTTCCGCCTGCTTCATCAGCCGAAGTGCTTTCCGATACCCGTCCGGGGACGGCATTCCAAAATTCCGCTCCAGATTTTCCTTTGTAGTCTTGCCTTTCGCCTGGGCAATAACTGTCACAGGCAGCTCCCCCAAAAAAGCAATTCCGCCTGCCACCGCCTTATCGTCAGCATAATAGCGGTCACCATGCAGCTCCAGAAAATCTGTAAACAACGCCTGAATATAATCTTCTCCTACCGGTCTTTCCTTTTTGCGGGACAGTTGTACTCTCTCCCATGCGTCCACATTTTCATGAAAAGAGATATCCTCTTTTCTCTCCAGTGTTTCCCGGCTGACAGACAACAGAGGGTGCTCTTTTCTCACATGGCAGGCAAGAATCTGCGTCAGGGTATCTTTTAAATGGTCTCTTTCCACAATGGCATCTACAAAACCATGCTGCAACAGAAACTCGGAACGCTGGAATCCCTTGGGCAGTTTCTGTCCTATGGTCTGCTCAATGACGCGGGGACCTGCAAACCCAATCAGTGCCTTCGGTTCTGCCAGAATGATGTCTCCCAGCATGGCAAAACTGGCAGTCACCCCTCCCGTTGTAGGGTCGGTCAGCACACTTATGTACAGTCCTCCCTGGTCGCTGTGTCTTTTCAATGCCGCAGAAGTCTTTGCCATCTGCATCAGGGAAGTAATTCCCTCCTGCATCCTTGCTCCGCCGGAGCAGGTAAAAAGAATTACCGGAAGCTTTCTCTCGGTTGCCCTCTCCACAGCGCGGGTGATTTTTTCTCCCACAACAGCTCCCATGCTCGCCATCAGAAAACGGCTGTCCATAACACCGACAACTGTGTCATATCCTCCGATTTTACACATTCCCGTAATAACTGCTTCATCCAGCCCTGTTTTTTCCTGAAGGGAAGCAACTTTATCCTCATATCCTTTGTACTTTAGAGGATTGTCTGTTTTAAGCCCCACATCCCACTCCTCAAAGGTATTTTCGTCCGCAATCATCAGGATTCTCCTGCGGGCATGTACTCTGAAGTAACCTCCGCACTTCGGACAGATATTATAATTCTTCTTCACTTCTTCTGTGAAAATAGCTTTTCCGCACTTATTACATTTGCGCAGAAGCCCTTCCGGAACTTCGGGCTTTTGTTCTGTCTGTCTGCTCTTTATGGATATGTAACTGGTTTTTTTAAACATCTCGGAGAGCCTATCCATGACTTACTTCCTTCCCATTTTTTCTTCCATAAAACTTATATTAATGTTTCCGGCAATATAATCCGGGTGGTTTATAATCTCATATAAATAATCCACATTCGTGTCAATTCCTTCAATAATCACTTCACCGAGAGCACACTGCATCTTACGGATGGCTTCCTCCCGGTTTTTGGCGTGTACAATTAATTTGGCTATCATGGAATCATAATAGGGCGGTACCGTATAGCCGCTGTAAATAGCGGAATCTATGCGGACACCTTTTCCTCCCGGAAGATACATATCCGTAATGGTGCCAGGGGACGGTCTGAAATTCTCTTCCGGATTCTCCGCGTTAATTCTGCATTCAATGGCATGGCCGGTAATGTGTACCTCCTCCTGCCGGAAGGACAATTTTTCTCCGTCCGCAATGCGAATCTGCTCTTTTACCAAATCAACGGAAGTCACCCACTCTGTCACCGGATGCTCCACCTGGATACGGGTGTTCATTTCCATAAAATAGAAATTCCCATTTTCCTCCAGCAGAAACTCAATGGTTCCGGCATTTTCATAGCCTGCTGCCTGCGCTGCCCGGACTGCCGCCTCACCCATTCTGGCGCGGAGTTCATGGGATAAGGCCACGGAGGGGGACTCCTCTATCATTTTCTGGTGGCTGCGCTGGATGGAACAGTCACGCTCTCCCAGATGAATCACATTGCCCTGCTTATCTGCCAGAATCTGAAATTCAATATGTCTGGGATGCTCCACAAAATGCTCCAGATACATGGTATCATCCCCGAATGCCAGATGGGCTTCTTTCTGGGCAGTTAAAAAAGCTTTTTCAAATTCCTGGGGAGTATATGCCACACGCATACCCTTGCCACCGCCGCCCAGTGCCGCCTTGATGATAACAGGATATCCTATCTGCTGTGCAATATCCGCACCTTCTTTGCAGTCCGCAACGGCGCCGTCGCTGCCGGGTATCACCGGGACACCTGCTTCTATCATGGTTTTGCGGGCTTCCACTTTATCCCCCATACGGCGGATAACATGGGATGGGGGGCCAATGAAGGTAATGTTGCACTGCTCACACAGCTCTGCAAACCGGGCATTTTCTGACAGAAAACCAAACCCCGGATGAATGGCGTTTGCACCGGATATGACGGTGGCACTGATAATCTGTTCCATATTCAGATAACTGTCCGTCGCATCTGCGGGACCGATACAGACTGCTTCATCCGCAAGCTGTGTATGTAATGCCTGTTTATCTGCCTCCGAATATACCGCAACTGTCTCAATACCCATTTCTCTGCAGGCGCGTATAATACGGACTGCAATCTCCCCTCTGTTAGCTATTAAAACCTTACGAATCATATTTACCTCCATGAGCACACGTTTTTCTCTCATTTCGCCGCCCAAACGGCACATTAGCCATATACCTGCCCTGTTATCACTATCCTATCATGAAGGTCAGTTCCGCAGCGGCCACCACTTTGCCTTCCACGGTGGCATACGCCTCTCCTACGCCGAGGGGACCTTTCTGCTTAATGATTTTGGTTTCCAGCCGGACCTTGTCGCCGGGTACAATCTTCCCTTTGAATTTACATTTATTGATACCTGCAAAATAAGCCGTTTTCCCTTGATTTTCCGGTACACTTAAAATTGCAACCGCACCCACTTGCGCCAGTGCCTCAATTGTCAGCACTCCCGGCATGACAGGCTCTTTTGGAAAATGCCCTTTGAAAAAATCCTCTCTGTAAGAAACGCATTTATAACCTGCCGCCCAGACACCCGGCTCATAATCTTCAATGTAATCAATGAGCAGAAAGGGATGTCTATGGGGAATAATTGCCTCTATTTCCTTGATTCCTAACCTCATGTTTCCTCAACCTTTCCCTGCTATGCAATGACAAACAGCGGCTGTCCGTACTCCACCGCTTCCCCATCCTGCACCAGAACTTCTGTCACCGTACCGTCGTACTCGCTTTCGATTTCATTCATCAGCTTCATTGCCTCTACGATGGCAACCACCTGACCCTTTTTCACCGTATCGCCTACTTTTACAAAAGGCTCTGCATCCTCCGACGGCGCCACATAAAATCTTCCTACCAGGGGTGAGCACACTTGGTTTCCACCTGACACAGACGTTTGTGCCGCCGGGACGTCCGTCGCCTGCCCGCCGGAAACCCCGGTTTCTTTTTCTTTTGATGCGCCGTATAATAGCTGTTGTTCGCTGCCGACAAAATTGCCTGTCTGCATGACAATTTTCTGTCCTTCTTCTTCGTACTGGAAGGATGTCAGTTCAGAATCCGATACGGTTTTTACCAATTCTATCACTTGTTCAAAATTCATAGGATGCACCTCCCTGTCAGCTTACTCCACATACTTTTTCACCAGAATCGTTGCATTGTGTCCGCCAAAACCTAAGGAATTGCTGATAGCGCAATTCACTTCCTGTAGGATGGGCGCTCCAATGGCGTAATTCAAATCGCACTCTTCGTCCGCCTCCACAGTACCCATGGTCTGGTGGATGAATCCGTCTTCCATGGCTTTCACACAGGCGATAAATTCCACGCCTCCTGCGGCACCCAGCAGATGTCCAATCATAGATTTGGTTGAATTGATTTTTACCTTCTCTGCTGCACTGCCGAAAGCCAGCCTGATTGCCCTGGTTTCAAATAAATCATTGTGGTGGGTACTGGTTCCATGGGCATTGATATAGTCTACCTGCGCGGGACTCACACCTGCTTCCTCCATGGCAAGGGTCATAGCCTTTGCCGCACCGCTTCCATCTTCTACGGGAGAAGTGATGTGGTAGGCATCGCAGGTTGCTCCATAGCCTGCCACTTCCGCATATATTTTGGCGCCTCTTTTTCTGGCATGTTCCAGTTCCTCCAGAATCACCACACCTGCACCTTCTCCAATGACAAAACCGCTGCGGTTTTTATCAAAGGGCGTGGACGCTTTTAAAGGGTCTTCCGCCAGGGTAAGGGCTGTCAATGCACTGAATCCTGCAACACCCACCGGTGTAATAGCACTCTCCGTACCACCTGCAAACATAACATCTGCATCACCATACTGGATAGCCCGGAAGGCATCTCCAATGGAATGGGTTCCTGTAGCGCAGGCAGTCACTACGTTGGTACATTTGCCTTTGCATCCAAGCTGAATTGCCACATTTCCTGCTGCCATGTTGGTTATCATCAGAGGCACCAGCATGGGATTTACCTTGGAAGGTCCTTTTTCCAGAATTTTGCTGTGTTCTCTCTCCATACTGTCCAGTCCGCCGATACCGGAACCGATAATGACGCCTACCCGGTAAGGGTCTTCCTCCTCCATGCGGATACCGGACTGCGCAAGTGCTTCTTTTGCTGCTGCCACCGCATACTGGGAGAACGGCTCCATTCTTTTTGCCGCCTTAAAATCCATGTGCTCCCTGGGCTCAAAGTCCTTCACTTGTGCTGCAATTTTCACTTTGTAATCGGTGGTGTCAAATTTGGTAATGGGTCCGATTCCCACTCTCCCTTCTTTGATTCCCGCCCAAAAATCCTCTACATTATTACCAATGGGAGTGATGGCTCCCATACCTGTTACTACCACTCTTCTTTTCATGCTGGTCTCCATTCCAGAGCGTTTTATGCAACGCTGCAAATCTTAAATTTTGTCTGCCAATAAACAAATTTGTGACGCTCCGGCACAAATCTGCTCTCCTACATTGCCATGCCGCCGTCTACATGTATCACCTGCCCGGTTATGTAAGATGCTTTATCGGATGCCAGAAAAACTGCCAGATTGGCAATATCCTCCGGTTTTCCAAAACTGCCCAGGGGAATCTGCTTTACTGCCTCTTCTTTCACCGTCTCTCCAAGCGCTTCCGTCATATCTGTATCAATAAAGCCCGGCGCGATAGCGTTGACTGTGATATGTCTGCTTGCCAGCTCCCTTGCCACCGCCTTGGTAAGTCCGATAACACCTGCCTTTGACGCGGCATAATTGGTCTGTCCTGCATTACCCATAACACCTGACACCGAGGACATATTGATAATACGCCCACTTTTCTGCTTTAACATCTGTCTTGCGGTAAAGCGGATGCAGTTGAAGGTTCCTTTTAAATTGGTATCAACCACCTTGTCAAAGTCCTCCTCCGCCATTCCCAGAATCAGTCCGTCTCTGGTGATTCCTGCGTTATTTACCAGAATATCAATGTGTCCCTGTTCCCTGGCAATTTTTTGGATAAACTCTTTGCAGGCATCAAAATCCGATACATCACACTGATACAGAACTGCCTTTCCGCCTTCTGCAAGAATTTCCTCCTGTACTTTTTCTGCTTTTTCTTTTGAACCATTGTAATTGATTACCACTATGGCACCCTCTGCCGCAAGCCCCAGTGCCACAGACCTGCCGATTCCTCTGGACGCTCCGGTAACCACCGCAACCCTACCTTCCAGCTCTCTCATATCTCCTCACATTCTGCCGCGCAAACGACCATCTAATCCGCAGGAACTTTCAAACGCGCTGCATCACAAATCACTCTTTGCACATAGAAAGTTCGCCGCATACTTTTTCTACATCCTCCCAGGTGGAAATGTTATACATTTTTACATGGGAATCAATTTTCTTTAAAAATCCGGTGAGTGTCCTGCCGGGTCCGATTTCCACAAAAGTATCCACTCCCCGGGCAATCATATTCCGCACACTCTGCTCCCACCGCACGCTGTCCGCTACCTGTTTTGCCAATAAATCTCTTGTTTTTGTAATATCTGTCACATATTCTGCCGTCACATTTGTGACATAAGGAATCTGCAGGGGTTTCCAGTCCACTGTCGCCAGCACTTCACTGAGTTTCCTTCCTGCGCCCTCCAGCATCGTGGAGTGAAAAGGACCACTCACATTCAGGGAAACCACCCTTTTTGCTCCTGCCTTTGTGAGTCTGTCGGAAGCATCTTTTACTGCCTCTGTGGCACCGGTAATGACAATCTGGCCGGGACAGTTATAGTTGGCAATGGAAACTCCTTTTACAGGCTTGATAATCTTCTCAATTTCATCGCCTGTCATGCCCAGTACTGCTGCCATGGCGCCTTCTCCCGCGGGTACTGCCTCCTGCATGAAAATACCTCTCTTACGCACATTCACAATCGCTTCCTCTTCTGTCATTCCGCCTGCCACAGCAATGGCGCAGTATTCACCGAGACTCAAACCCGCGGTGACGTCCGGTTTCAACCCCTTCTCCATAACCACTCTTGTCATGGCAAGACAGGTTGTTACCAGTGCTGCCTGAGTATATTCGGTGATATCCAGTCTGTCATTAGGCTCAAAGCACAGCTCTTTCATATCCAGCTTCAGCAGTTCTCCTGCTGTGTCATAAAGCTCTTTTGCCAGTCCGCTGTTCTCATAGAAATCTTTTCCCATACCGCATTTCTGCGCTCCCTGACCGGGATAAATAAACGCTGTTTTACTCATAGATACTCGTTCCTTTCATCAGTTGCTCTGTTTCCGTTACCAGTTTTTGTATCAATTCTTTACAGCTATATTCTTCTTTTACCAGACCGGCAATCTGACCCGCCATAATGGAGCCTGTATCCATATCTCCGTCTACCACAGCTCTTCGTAAGCCTCCCAAAGTCAGTCTCTCCAGTTCCTCCAGGGAAGCTCCCTCCGCTTCTAACCGCAGGTATTCTTTGGTCTGTTTATTCCGAATGGTACGCACAGGGTGTCCGGTACTTCTGCCCGTTACCCGCGTATCAATATCTTTCGCTTTTAAAATATAATGTTTGTAATTGTCATGTACAATGGACTCTTTTACCACTACAAAGTGGGTTCCCATCTGTACTGCCTTTGCACCCAGCATAAACGCTGCCGCAATTCCTCTTCCGTCCGCAATTCCTCCCGCGGCAATAACCGGAATCTCCACAGCGTCTGCCACCTGGGGCACAAGCGCCATGGTGGTGGTTTCTCCAATGTGTCCACCCGACTCCGTTCCTTCCGCCACTACGGCATCCGCTCCGCATCTTTCCATACGTTTTGCCATTGCCACAGAGGCAACCACCGGAATGACCTTTACACCTGCATCTTTCCACATCTGCATGTATTTTTCCGGATTTCCGGCACCGGTTGTAACCACTTTTACACCCATCTGGGCAATTATCTTTGCTATTGCATCCGCTTCCGGATTCATCAGCATCAGATTAACTCCAAATGGCTTGTCGGTCAGCTTCTGTACTTCTGTTATCTGCTCCCGTACCCAGTCGGCGGGTGCACCGCCGGCACCAATTATGCCCAGTCCGCCTGCCTCTGATACAGCGGCTGCAAGATGATAGTCAGCAACCCATGCCATTCCGCCCTGAATAATGGGATATTCAATTCCTAATAATCTGGTTACCTCTGTTTTCATACTAATAATCATGCCTTTCCGTAACCTGCGAATCTAAACCGCAGGCACAAATTTTTAACTTACTGGTGCTCCTCAATATAATTCATTACATCCTGAACAGTCACCATTTTCTCTAATTCATCACTGGGAATCTCTACTCCAAATTCCTCCTCCAAAGACATTACCATCTCAAATAAGTCCAGAGAATCTGCGCCCAAATCATCTTTAAAAGATGCCTCTGCTACTACCTGCGCTTTGTCAACTCCCAATTTTTCGGCTACTAATTCCTGAATTTTTTCTAACATGCTTTAATCTCCTTTTCTTTTTGATACCTATTCTGTACCTGTTTTGCTTGTTTTATAAATATCGGTATAACCGATAATTACCACTCTATGTATGTGGCGCCCCAGGAAAGTCCTGCTCCAAATCCTGCCAGCACCAGCTTCATTCCTTTTTGCAGGGTGCCGCCATGGTTCAACTCATCCAGCAGAATCGGAATGCTGGCAGATGAAGTATTGCCATACTCCATCAGATTCATGGGGAAACGGGAAATATCCACTTTTAATCTGGATGCCACTCCTTCCACAATACGCTTGTTTGCCTGATGCAAAATAAAGTAATCCACATCCTGGGATGTCAGATGATATTTATCCATTAATTCTTCTATTACCTTGGGCACCTGTCGTACCGCAAACTTGAAAACCTCCTGCCCGTCCATGTGAATGTGGTCTTCCCCGCTGTTCATTTCCAGCGCATATCCCTTTTCTCCGTTAGAGTGCATCACCATGGGCGGAAAAGAACCTTTCTCTGCTTGCAGAACAACCGCACCTGCCCCATCACCGAACAAAATAGCAGTTCCTCTGTCACTCCAGTCCACCAGACCGGAAAGACTCTCCGCACCAATCAACAATGCCTTTTTCACAATACCGGATTCCATATAGGCAATGGCGGTGTTCAGCGCAAACAAAAATCCGGTACATGCGGCATTGATGTCAAAACAGACAGCATTTGCTGCTCCTATTTCCTTCTGTACCTCGCAGGCTGTGGAAGGTAATACGACATTGGAAGAAACGGTGGATACCAGCAGCAGGTCGATTTCTCCGGCTTCCATTTTGGCATTTTCCAGCGCTCGCTGTGCCGCCTCCACAGCCATGCTGACAGTTGTGTCATTCTCTATGATATGCCTTCTGATAATACCCGTCCTCTCCTGAATCCACTGGTCGTTCGTATCCATCGTGGAGGCAAGCTCATTATTGTCCACCACCCGTCCGGGCACATAGGAACCGGTACCTTTAATTACTCCAATCATATTTCCTCTCGTTCCGCCGCATAAGCGGCATGATTCCCTCAATAGTTTTGAGTATAAAATAGTTTGATTATCAAAGTATATTATAACAAAAAAAATATGTCAATAGGAAATGTAAAAAATTTCCATTTCCTATTGACACCTCTTCTACTGACACAGGTTTCCGTCTTGCTCTGCAGATACCAGGTCATATAATTTTTCACGTACACTTTTTGTTACTTTTTTTACATCTTCCGTCGCGGATGCAATTTCCTGTGTTGAGGCAACCAGATTCTGGATGCGGTCGTCTACTGTTTCCACAATCTGAATTAATTCGTCTGCGCTCTTATGTAATTTATCAATCGAAACCCCTATATCTGTCTTTGTCTGGTCGCTCTTGCTTACGGTATCCTTGGAATCTTTGGCAAGCATATTGATTTGCTCCGCTACTACAGCAAAGCTTCTGCCGGCTTCTCCGGCTCTTGCCGCTTCAATGGATGCGTTCAATGCCAGTAGATTCGTCTGGTTTGCAATTGATATTACATCGGCATTATTGGTCTCCAAATCTCCCAAATAATCCATGATTTGTTCCAATGAGGCTTTAAGCTCATCTGCAAATGCTGACATCTTTGAAACTGCCGCTGAAATCTCATTGCTTTCCTGCGCATTCACATTACAGCCATTCGCCATGCCGCTTATATTAACATCAAGATTCTCAAACTGCTCGTCGATTTTTTTTGACAAAAGCTCCTGATTCTCCTTTTCGTGAATGCGGAGAGCCTTCATTTCCTCTGCCAGACAGCTTGCCTGCGCCTTTTCTTCGACTGCAATATCCTTTACATAATGCACACAGTTATCCTTGTAATTAAAACCATTATAAATTGCAACTGCCATTTCTGTACAGTTCTTATATCCGCATCCACCGCAATTTATGCACTGCTTTTCCGGCGTCTCTTTTTTCATCTCAATAAAAATCTGCTCAAGCTCTTTCGTGCTTGGAAGCTTTTCCCTGCATTTATCGCTTTTATCTGTGTATCTGCGAATAAAATCATTAAGGTCCAGAGAAGCGAATGCTTTATTCAGCCGCTTCATCCTTTGCTCCGGCGTAAGCTTTCTCGCCCATGCCGTCTTTTTGTCATTCTTCTTGCTCTTCTGTTTTATCTGCTCAATCGCATAGAAAGCATCGTCCGTTTTCGCCAGCTCCGCCTCTACTGCAGTTCCGTAAAGACAGCCCATGCTACAGTTAAGCGCATCAATAAATAAGTAAGGTGTGCTTCCCTTTATAATTCTTTCCTTATTTTCTTTCAGGTAATTGTACATATGGCTTTCACCCTCTACCTGACGAATGAACACGTCCTCGCCCAAAAGCCAGTACACATTTTCTTTCAGGCCACCGGGCATAGGATAAATCGAGCCAAGCCCGTATTCTATCTCATCGCTGACCGGAGCCCCCTTTATGTTGTGGGTTCTCACATATTCCATCAAATGGGAAAATGTAACATTGTATTCCACATACCCTCCGGTATTAGGGTCATCAATTTCGTTTTTCTTTGCAATACATGGGCTGATAAATGCTAATTTATCCTTTAATCCCATGTATTTTTTGGCGTAAATCGCGCTGCACATCATAGGGCTGTGAACCGGCATTAATTTGGGCAGAAGCTCCGGCAGATATTTTTCAATATATCCCACGACCGCAGGGCAGGGCTGGGAAATGCCTCCGGTAAAATTATATTTCTGAATATAATTAATGTATGCCCAGGTTGTAATATCCGCTCCATGGGATACACTTAAAATACGATTTACACCCAGATTCTTTAATCCGCCAAGAACAGTCTCGTATTCACTGTAATAATTCGCTTTAAACGCAGGTGCCAATATAACCGAAATTTTCTCGCCTCTCTTTAAATCTGCGAAAAATCGCTCGGTATCGTCTGTGTACCCTCTTGCATGATGTTCACAGACATCAAAGCAGGCACCACATGCAATGCACTTATCTGTATCAACTTCTATAACATTCTCCCCATTCGTATTTTTAGCAATATTGGCCCCCTTGCAACTGCAGGCTCCTATACAACGGTTACAACCTACGCAGGCATCTGTTGTAAACACAAGCTGTCCCATACTCGCTCCTCCTCTTCTGCGGTGTGCATTTACCCAATTTCTCATTGACACATAAATCATTATTTGCTAAACTAGCCTACAACATTTTAACAAAAAAATTCTCCTGAAAGGAGAAGATTGTAAATTTGGTATCATTTTTTGTAAAATTGACAAAAGGAGGGCTGCAGCTTGAAAATAAATGTTGCCCTGTGCGATGACGAAACGACATGCCACGAAACAACAAAAAAACTTCTGACAGAATATGGACAGCAAGCTTCCCCTGTCTCTTTTTCGCTTTCCTGTTTCTCCTCCGGTAGAGCACTTCTGGATGCTGTTGATGCAGGAAAAATTTTTGACATCTACATACTGGATATTATTATGCCGGACATAAACGGCATCCGGTTAGGCGCCGCCCTGCGGGAACGGGGAGACAGCGGTCTGATTATCTATCTGACGAACTCCCCGGATTTTGCTGTGGAATCCTACAGCACGGATGCCCTGCACTATCTTCTGAAACCGGTTGACAACGACCAGTTTTTCCAGTGTATGGATAAAGCGGTAAGCCGCCTGCACCGTTCCCTGCCGGAAACCATTGCCATAAAAACACCGGATTCCACCCACATGATTCCAGCCCACAATATCCTCTATGCGGAACGGGTAAACCGCCACATCCGCTACTACCTGAACAGTCATACCGTAATCGATGGCGTGACCTTTAACGGCACTTTCCAAAATGCCATCTCCCCGCTGACCGCCTGCCACGGCTTTCTTATTGTCGGTTCCTCTTTTGTGGTAAATCTTTACTATGTAACAGAGGTTACGAAATCAGACATGCTGCTGGCTGGGAACCACAGTGTACCGATTCCCCGCCGCGCCTATGAGACAGTCAAATCAAAATGGGCTGACTACTGGCTCAGAAAAGGAGCTACCCATGTTATCTGAAAATAATGTTCCCTATGCCACTTTCAAAATATTGCTTGTCATTGTCGGAACGCTCGGCATGATGTGTTCGACCACCAAGTTTAAGTATCGGGCAAAACGGATTTTGACAGCCTTTTTTCTGTACCTGTGTTATGCCGCCATTTATGCCGCTGCCATTAACAGCCTGTTTGGCTACCTCTTTTTTATGCGTACTGTGCTGCCTGCAATTTCCGCTCCCGCCATCTTTCTTATTTTCCGGCTTGCCGGTGACCAGCCTTCCAAGTCCGTGTTTAATTATGCCACCCAGCTTTTATGTTCCTTATACATCTCCGGAAGCATTACACTGTTCATTGTCCGCACACACAGTTCGGGGCTGACCGAATGCCTTATATTAACGGTTACATATGGCGTCGCCATTTTTTTGGAGTACCGTTTTGTGCGCCGCCCGCTTCTGCATATTTTTTCCGATATTGATAAGGGCTGGCTGATTCTCGCGATGGTTCCCTGCTCCCTTGCGGTTCTTGCAATTGTGCTCGGTTCCTATCCGGTTCATTTTACAGAATCCTCTTTGTCCATCGTACTGATTTATCTTTTGGGTTCAGTCATCATCATCATTTATTTTGCCATATTCCAATTTCTGCTTATGCAGTACCGTTTTCAGAGCACCCGGCATGATATGGAGATTTTAAAAATTCAGAATGAAACTCTGAAAGAAAAAATGGCGCTGGACGCTGCTGCCACAGAACAATCCCTGATTGATAAGCATGATACCCGCCACAGACTCCAGACCATTGCCTCTCTTCTGGAAAGAGGGCAGACTTCGGAAGCGATTGACTACATTACCCAGTCTGTCTGTCAGATAAATACAGAACCCTCTGTGACATACTGCAAAGATATCCTTTTGAATGCCACACTGTCCTCTTATTTCGGGCAGGCAAAGAAAACGGGCATTGTACTGGAAACCCACCTTTCTTTCCCTGATACGCTGTCGGTTGATTCCGGCGAATTCTCCATTGTCGTTGCGAATGCGCTGGAAAATGCCATAAAAGCCTGCAGTGTGCTGCCGGAGGAAGAGAGACGGATTATCTGCAAGTGTATTAGCAGGCCCAAACTCATGTTGGAAATTTCCAATCCCTGCAAAGGGGATGTCGTTTTCTCGGATGACGGCATTCCCCTGTCAGGCGGGAACGAACATGGAATCGGCACACGTTCTATCATGGCTTTCTGCAAGAAATATGGCGCATTCTGCTCGTTTTCCGTTACGGACAAGTGGTTTGTCCTGAAAATTGTGTTGTAGAGCGTACTGCATTTAAAAAACAAGCAAATGCCCCCACTTATTTTTTCATCCTCTTATAGTTCTTCCGTTTTATAAACAGTATATCCTTCATAATAATAGCTGTAATCAATGCCTTTCATATATACTTCTCTATCATTAATTTTATCCGTCAGAGCCTGCTTCAAAATACACTTGATTTCGATATCCTTAACCGGGCTTCTCTCCATTGCAAGAAGATAATCATCTTTGTCCACCCTACTCCAGTCTACGACCTGACCCAGCTCTTTCTTTAAAATGAGGTCAAGCCAAATTCTTGTACTACGACCATTGCCCTCACGAAAAGGATGTGCCACATTCATTTCAACATACTTCTCTATAATCTCTTCAAAAGTAGACTGCGGCATTTTTTCTATATTTTCCAACGCTGCCTGCAAATACATAACCGAAGCGAATCTAAAATTACTTTTTGCGATATTCACATCTCGTATTTTCCCCGCAAAATCATAGATTTCACCAAACAGACATTTATGAATATCTGCCAGGGCTTTATATGTTCCAGCTTCTAAACTGTCCAAATAACCACTTTCAAACAGCTCAATCGCTTTTCTTTTACTCATTTTCTCTTCAGCCCGCGCAAGTTCCGCTGAATCAATGATGCCTAACTTATTTTCAAGCGTCATATCTGCTCCTTTCTATGTCGCTGTCTATATTTACATCGCAATTAATTGATTTCTACTTCGTAAACTTCACCATGGTATCCTCTCCATGAACAATATATTCCGGCTCATCTGCACCCACTTCGGTATTTTGCTTTATTATCGTCAAAATCAAAATGACTAACTATTGATAGTAGCCTTATAGTCATATAATATACAACCTCTTATATTTTAAAGATTATCAGAGAACCTCTCAATAGTCAAAGTGTCTGCCATTTTTTCAATCCCAGTTTGACTAAAAACACTCTCCCTTAAATAGGCTGATTGTAGACAATTTCATACTTTATCCCATCCAAATCTTTGAAAAATGTTGCATAGTAATTGGCACCGTGCTCAGGAAAAACGCGCGGGGAATAAACCATTTCCGCTCCAATAGCCTTAATCTTTAAATATAATTCATCCACTTGCTGCCTTGAAACTGCCCGAAACGCTAAATGGTGAAAAGCTCCGGGTTTACGTCTATGTACATCTTCATCTTTAAATACTGTTCGGGGAGAGGAAATTGCAAAGTTAAAACTTTCACTGTAATTTGTATATGGTCTATAATCGGCTGCATAACTTCCCTCCTTTACTCTGTCAGCCAATACCCTGAACCGTCTTTAGTACGTTCCATAAATCCATACATAACCAGATAACGTCTAAGGGTCATGTAATCTCCAAAAATCGGTTTT
>CAZRZM010000046.1:2671-18978 GCA_964604575.1 uncultured Acetatifactor sp. | reverse complement strand
ACGCGGTTCTCAACGATATCTACAATACCGATACCATGTTTGCCGCCCAGCTCGTTCAGGGTGCGGATGATATCGGAAACTTTCATTTTTTTGCCGTTAACGGAGGTAGGAACGCCCTTCTCAAAAGTCATCGTCACATATTCGCCCTCATCGGGTGCTTTCTCAGGTGTGGTACCCAGAACCAGCAGATGTTCAAAATTGGGTTCGTTTGCAGGGTCTTCCAGTTCCAGCCCTTCGTGGCTGATATGCCACAGATTGCGGTCACGGCTGTAAGAGGAATCAGCGGAGAAAGGAAGGTCGATGCCATGTGCCTTGCAGTACGCAATCTCGGACTCGCGGGAATCCATGGTCCACTTGTCATTTCTCCATGCTGCAATAATTTTGATATCGGGAGCCAGTGCCTTGATGCCCAGCTCAAAACGAATCTGGTCGTTGCCTTTGCCGGTAGCGCCATGGCAGATTGCGGTGGCGCCTTCTTTTCTTGCAATCTCAACCAGTTTCTTGGCAATGAGGGGTCTTGCCATAGAAGTACCCAGCAGATATTTGTTTTCATAAATAGCATTTGCCTGCACGCAGGGAACGATGTATTCGTCACAGAATTCGTCCGTCACATCTTCAATGTAAAGCTTGGAAGCGCCGCAGAATTTGGCTCTTTCTTCCAGACCGTCAAGCTCCTCTGCCTGACCGCAGTCGATGCAGACACAGATAACCTCATAGTCAAAATTTTCCTTTAACCATGGAATGATTGCAGTAGTATCCAGACCACCTGAATACGCAAGAATTACTTTTTCCTTCATCGGTAGATTCCTCCATAATTTGATTGGGTATTTTCAATTTGAGAACACTATACAACATTACACCGGGAAAAGCAAGTATAATTATGTATAAAATGAAATAGTATCTGTATAAAAAATAGGGATAAAATGAATAAAAATTCATAAATAACACAATGAATGTATAAATATTCTTGAAGATGCGAGTGTTATCCATCCCGCTGCCATAATTACATAGTTGCAAATAATATAATCAAATGGGATATCTGCAAGTATGGAGAGAAGTGTTTGTTATTTTATGGTAAACAGGTTACAATAGAAAGGAAAAGAATTTAGAAGATAATGGAAATATGGTTTGGGATGAACGGTTCCGGAATCATAGATTGTACGAATTATGAATAAAGAAAGGAATCACATATGCAGGCAGAGATAGAACAGATTGTAAAAGAGATTGGTAAGGTGGTAAAAGGCAAAGAGCGCATTATCCGCAAAGTGGCAGCGGCAATTCTGGCGCAGGGACATATTCTGCTGGAGGACATTCCGGGAGTGGGCAAGACCACCATGGCAATGGCACTGGGCAGAACACTGGGGATGCAGTATAGAAGAATGCAGTTTACACCTGACGTACTTCCCAGCGATATTGTGGGATTTATGATGTACAACGAGGGGACAAGGGAATTTGAGTATAGGGAGGGCGCTATTTTCTGTAATTTATTTCTTGCAGACGAAATTAACAGAACCTCTGCGAAAACACAGTCCGCACTTCTGGAGGCTATGGAGGAAGGGAAGGTGACAGTGGAGGGAAAATCCTATCCGCTGCCCAGACCTTTTTCGGTGATTGCCACAGAGAACCCAGTCGGTTCTTCCGGCACCCAGCTTCTCCCCGAATCCCAGTTGGACCGTTTTCTGGTACAGTTGTCCATGGGCTACCCTTCTTCTGCAGCGGCGGTGGAAATCTTAAAAAACAGTGCGGAATCCATGCTGGAGCAGGTAAGCCCTGTAATTACCGCGAACCGGCTGATGGAACTGCAGAAGCAGGCGGCACATATGTATGTGGATGATAATATATATGAATACATTGTAAAACTGACGGAGGCAACCAGAAATGATGAGCATATTCGTCTGGGAGTCAGCCCCAGAGGCAGCATTGCCCTTTTAAAAATGGCAAAATCCATGGCACTGATGCGGGGAGGAGAATATGTGATTCCTGAGGATATTCTGGAGGTGATTCTGGATACCTGGGTGCACCGTATTAAATTAAGCAGCAAGGCGAAAGCGGAGGGCTTAAATACGGCGCAGGTGATTATGGACATTACGGAAAGGATTAGTGCGATTGGATGAAAAAGGAACTGGGAATCAGCGTAAAAGAATGGGTGGGATGGATTGTGGTTTTTCTGTGCAATGGATTCCTCTGGTGGTATTTTCGCAGTTATCTGAATTTTCTGCTGGGTGTCTGCATGATTCTGGGAATCCTGTTGTCGGCGGTGCTTTTTTTCCACGAAAAGGACAAGCTGGGTATCGTGGCGACACTGCCCGGTAGTGCTGTGGGAAGAAAGATTTCAGTGCCTCTTACCCTTAGAATCACCAATGACGGATGGCTGCCCTTTCCGGTAAGCCTGCACTATGAGCTGGAAAATGCCTTTACGAATGGCAGGAAGGAATTTCATTATATGGGAAGCGCCCATCCCGGCAGGAAGGGTTTGTATCCTATTCCTGCGGTGGATGATATGCTTACCATGCAGCACTACGGCAATCTGACTGTTAAAGTAAAGGAAGCAAAAGTGTATGATTTTCTGCATTTATTTTACTGGACAGGCTGTTCCAGACAGGATGCCTGGATGATATCCGCACCCGGCAACACCAAAAGGAGCGAGCAGGTGGAGAAGCAGATTGCCCGCCTTATGCCCCAGAACAGTCTGCGCAGGAGTGTGGATTACAATACAGATTATGAAATCAGAGAATACAGACCCCAGGATAATATGCGGGACATCCACTGGAAACTGACGGCAAAACAAAAAAGACTGATGGTGAGAGAACGTCTGACAGACGGCAGGCCCACCGCCAATGTGGTGCTCATATTATCGGATTTGGCGGAAGAAAACGATATGCGCATAGAGGTGCTGGATGGACTGTGCAGACAGCTTATCAAGGAAAAATATCCTATAAGGTTATACTGGAGCCCGGACAATTTTGCCCTGAATATGGCGGATATCAGTTCAGTGGAAGACCTGGAGTCCGGCATATATGAAATCTTAAGTGGCAGGGGATGTGGGCAGACAATGGATGCCATTCAATTGTTTGAGGAGGAACATCCCGGTGAGGAAGCAATTCATGTTGGAGATATTTCAATTTTGGAAAAAACCACATAAAGAAGAATCCGAGTTTGTTCTGGAAAAGAACAGAGAGCAGAAAGGAATCCCTTTTTTGGGGGTGGCGGCGAAAGCTGTACTCATTACCATGCTGGTGTTCGGTTCTCTGGGGGGACTGCTGGCCGCTTATGACATTGCGTACAATGTGCCGCTGTGCGCACTGCTGATATTTGGGCTGTCTCTGTGTTATGGTGCAGCCTATGCCTGTAAAAAGAAATGGGTCATTAATCTGTTGCTTCTGGGTTCGCTGGCACTTTACTTTGTATTTGCTTTTTATAGTTTCTGGTATGTAAACAGTGGTTTCTACAGTGTGCTGAACCGTATCATGGAGGATGCCAGAATTTATCTGGGTATTTATAATGGTACGGAATACCAGCTTGTGATTGACAACGAATATCTGGTGGTGACGTACTTTGTGATTTTCATCGGAGTGATTGAAGCACTGATGTACAGTATTCGCTTAGCCAAAACAACCAGTATGATGTGGGTGATTTTATCCAGTCTGCCCTATTATATAATTCCCATGTATTTTGAAAAGAATCTAAATGTAGTATGTCTGCTGCTTTTATTGGCGGCTTATGCCATGGTGGCTATGATGAGGTCCATACGAAAAGGGGAGAATCCACTGGGACACTTTGCATATCTGCTGGGTGTGGCGGTGCTTTTTGCGGCAGGTGTCCGTCTGCTTATATGGGCGGTGCCCCAGCAGACTTACCAGATGTATGCAGGACGCAACGAATTAAAAAGGCAGTCGGAAAAACAGATAAGCGGTCTGATTCAGTCGGGTCTGATGTCCTTTATGGGAAACAGCAGCAGCGCAGGTATAGGGGGCGGCAGACTGGGAAATGGCAGCGTGTCACCCGATTATGAGACGGATTTGGTGGTGGAGTATACGCCTTACAGCCCGGCCCCGGTGTATCTTAAGTCGTTTATAGGGGCTGCCTACAATGGGGAACGATGGATTCCTCCGGCAGAATGTGGAGTGGAAGAGGATTTTCTGGCTTGGGAGACATTGACGGCACTCAGGGAGAATACGAACCCTGCAAGGGGCAAAATGGTGGTAACCAATGTGGGGGTGGAGGAGTTCTATCATTATCCCTTTTATCCCTATTATACCGATGACGCCGTTTCTGAAAAGCAGGAGGATGGAAGTGAAGTTTATACCTATTATCCTCTTTTAGATGACGTGCGGGTGGATACCTCTTCTGTGGACGAAGCTTATCTGGAGGTGCCCCAGAGATGTCTGGGGGCGGTGGCGGATATCTGTGAGGAAGCAGGACTTGCCGGGGATGAGCAGGCTGTGGCGGACCAGATTGTAAAATTTTTTGAGGATAATTATTCCTATACCTTAAATCCCGGTTATATCTGGGGTGGTGGTGACTATATTACCTATTTTCTGAAAAACAGCAGGAGAGGCTATTGTATGCACTTTGCTTCTGCGGGAACCATGCTGTTCCGCTATATGGGAATTCCGGCGCGTTATGTGGAAGGTTATGTTTTTTCCTATAATGATGTGCTGGTGGACGGCGAACTGGTGGAAGATGCAGAGTACACAGATTATTACAGCGGCTATTCCGGACTGGGAGAGACGGGTCTGGTCCGGCTGGAAATCCCCGACGCCAATGCGCACGCATGGGTAGAAATCTATGTGGAGGGAAAAGGCTGGGTTGTGGTAGACCCTACTCCGGCAACCACTGCAGAGGAAAGTGAGTCTTTCTGGGATGTTTTCCGGCAGAGAAACCGGGAGCTGGAAAACGAAGGGATACTGGGTGCGGGTGCACAGGAGTATCTGGAGCAGGTATTTGATGGAGCTGCGCGCATACTGTTTATTGTGGCAGTTGTGCTGGCACTTATTCTCGCAGCACGCATCATATATCGCAGATACCGGGAGAGGGGACTGGCGCCCAGACAGCGGGTACAGAACCTTTACCGGAATCTGGTGTACACACGGACCAGAAAACATGGGGAGCTGGCAAGAGCGCGTACCATCAGACAGCAGTTGGAGCTGCTTGCTTCCTATGACAAAAAGAAAAAAGGAAATGCCCGGAGCTGGCAGGAACTGGAGCAGCCTCTTTACCGGGCGTTTTATGGCGGGGGTATGACAGAGGAAGAGTATGAGAGACTGTATTGTAGATTGAAGAGGATGAGATAGGATAGAATGCTGGTTCCGGTGGGGTACACAACTCTCTTTTTTAGGTGACATTATGCAGGGCATTCCAGCAAGCCTCTGGCGTATTGATTTTTGCAACATGGGTTGCCAAAATCAATAGAGTCTTGCTTCCATAGCATACAGTCACCTAAAAAAGAGAGTTGTGTACCCCGCCTGGTAGCCGGCATGAAGTGAGTGTTTTAAAAAGATAGAATAAGTATTACAATTAACTGGCTGTTAGGAATACTGACTTTAATACAGATTGTAGCAGGGAGGATGATAGGATGTCGCAGACAAGTGAAATGATTCGCAGGATGTTTGGGGAGAGTGACGCAAAGCGGGATGAAGGGCTGTGCACTCCGGAGGATGTGGTTCGTCATGATGATATTGTTTATGGCAGGGACAGCAAATGGCAGATTCTGGATGTGTACCGTCCAAAGGATGCAGAAGGAAAACTTCTTCCGGTAATTGTCAGTGTCCATGGAGGTGGCTGGGTTTACGGCGACAAAGAGCGGTATCAGTATTACTGCATGAATCTGGCACAGCGCGGATTTGCGGTGGTTAATTTTACCTACCGTCTGGCACCGGAAAATAAATTCCCTGCCTCTTTGGAGGATACCAACCTGGTATTTATCTGGGTGCTGGAACATGCTGTGGAATATGGGTTTGATACAGAGTATGTGTTTGCGGTGGGAGATTCTGCCGGTGCACACAATCTGGGGATGTATGCTGCCATCTGCACCAATGAAACATATGCAAAGGAATATTCCTTCCGGACGCCGGATGGCTTTGTGCCCACTGCTGTTGCTTTAAACTGTGGCGCCTACCGGATTGTTTTAAATGGGGATGAAAAGGATTTGACGCAGCTTCTTATGGCGGATTATCTGCCGGAGAAGGGCAGTGAAAAAGAAGTGGGATGGATTAATATAGTCAATCATGTAACAGAAAAATACCCACCGGTCTTTCTTATGACGGCAACCGGGGATTTTTTGAAAAATCAGGCACCGATTATGGCAGAGAAACTGTTGGAGTACAGTGTGCCTTTTGTCTATCGGTTATACGGGGATACCCAAAATATGCTTCCCCATGTTTTTCACTGCGATATCAAATCGGAGGATGCGCAGTTATGTAATGATGAGGAATGCGCTTTTTTCAAAAGTTTTATAAAGAGGAAATAATTTGGATGAAACAGAGATTAGGAGAAACACTCACACAGACAAAGCTCCTTTTTGACGGAGCGTTTGGAACCTATTATGGGTTAAAATACGATACCCAGGAACTGCCGGAGATGGCAAATGAGAAATACCCCGGACGTGTGGAGGAAATTCATAAAGAGTATATCAATGCAGGTGCGCAGATAATCCGCACCAACACCTATGCTGCCAACACAGTGGCGCTGCATACCTCCATGGAGCAGGTGAAGAAAAATATCTGCTGTGGTTACGGGATTGCCCGCAGGGCAGTGGAGAACAGTGGAAAGGACGTGTATGTGGCAGCAGACATCGGACCTATAGCCTATCAGAATATGGAAGAAAAGGAGGCGGCAGGACAGGAGTATATGGAAATCTGCCGTACTTTTCTGGAGCAGGGTGCGGAAGTGTTTGTATTTGAAACCTTTCCTTGTCTGGAGGATATTCTGCCTGTTGTGGAGTATATCGGAGAGCAGGCGTTTGTGGTGGTACAGTTTTGTGTGAACCAGTTTGGATACAGCAATGACGGACTGAGTGCCCGCAGATTACTGGAGGAGGCAGGGCAGTGTCCACAGATAGATGCCGCAGGATTTAACTGCGGTGTGGGTCCCGGACATATGCAGCAAATCATAAAGAGACTGCCCCATAATCTTTTTTTCACCGCACTGCCCAACGCAGGATATCCCCAGAATATCAGCAACCGCATGATTTTTACCAAACAGAATGTATCCTATTTTGCAGCCAAGGTGTGCGATATGGCACTGGACGGGGTGGATATGGTGGGAGGCTGCTGTGGCACCACACCTGAGCATATCCGGCTGATTGCAGAAAAGATTTCCAGACATCAGGGTTCCCGGAATAGGGGCGACAGAAAAATAGAGAGCAGGAAAAAGACACCCGAAGTCCATGCCTTTTATGCAGGACAAAGAAAAGGAAAACTGATTGCGGTGGAGCTGGCGCCGCCCCTTGGAAGTGATGATGAAAAACTGATGGAGGCAGCGCATCTGTTAAAGAAAAGCGGGGTGGACGTACTGACTTTTCCTGATTCGCCATCAGGGCGCACCAGGGCAGATTCCGTTCTGATGGCGGAAAAGGTGTGGCGGGAGACACAGATTGCAGTCATGCCCCATATCTGCTGCCGCGACAAAAATGCCATTGCCATGCGCTCCCAGCTTCTGGGTGCCCACATTAATTCCATCTATAATTTTCTGGTAATCACGGGTGACCCTGTTCCCATGATGGTTCGTTCCTCCGTAAAAAGTGTGTTTCATTTTGATTCTGTGGGTCTTATGAAAATCATGGCAGATATGAATGAGGACCAGTTTCAGGATGCGCCTGTCTGTTACGGTGGCGCCATTAATCAGGGCAGACGCAATCTGGAGGTGGAAATTGGCAGAGTGCGCAAAAAGCTGGAGGCAGGTGCCTCATTTTTCCTGACTCAGCCGGTGTCTGACAGAGAAGGAGCAGAGCGGGTGCGCAGAATCAAAGAGGAAACCGGAGCCCGGATTCTGTGTGGTATAATGCCTTTTGTGAGCCTGAAAAACGCTGTTTTCATGAAAAACGAAATGACTGGAATTGACGTATCGGAGGAAGTGCTGGGGCGTTATCGGGAGGATATGACAAGGGAGGAAGGCGAGCAGGCAGGTATTGCGCTGGCAAGGGATGTAATTGGATGGACCGAAGATTTTGTGGATGGATACTATTTTTCCTTCCCGTTTAACAGAGTGGGAATGCTGGAGAAGATATTGCAGGGGAAAGTGTGAAAAAACCCAAGATTATATATTCATAATTTTATGAATATACAGAATAAAATGAATAAATATGCAACAAAGAATGAATTTTCTGCTTTATAAGTGGGAAAATATGTATAAAAATTTAAAAAACATTGGACATTTGCATAAAAAGTGGTATCATGTAGTGAGAGATAAAAAGAGAATGCCAATAAAAAGGCAGAATAAAAGAATGGAATGGCCCAGCAGAAAGGAAATGGTATTGCAATGATTAAGGCAGGTATTATTGGAGCCACCGGATATGCCGGCGGAGAACTGGTGAGAATACTGATGAATCACAAGGAAGCAGAGATTGTATGGTATGGTTCCAGAAGTTACATAGACAAGAAGTATTATGAAGTGTATCAGAATATGTTTCAGATTGTGGAGAATATCTGTAAGGATGACAATCTGGAGGAACTGGCAGAGCAGGTGGATGTTATTTTTACTGCCACGCCCCAGGGATTTCTGGCAGGTCTTTTGACGGAGGAGATTCTGCAGAAAGTAAAGATTGTGGACTTGTCCGCAGATTACCGTATCAAGGATGTTGCTGTCTATGAGAAGTGGTATGGCATAGAGCACAAATCCCCCCAGTTTGTTGAGGAGGCTGTTTATGGTCTGTGTGAGATTAACCGTGGCAGAATTACAGACAAAACCCGGCTGGTGGCAAATCCCGGCTGTTATACCACATGCTCTATTCTGACAGCTTATCCGCTGGTAAAAGAGGGGCTGATTGATGTAAACACGTTGATTGTGGATGCCAAATCCGGCATATCGGGAGCAGGCAGAGGTGCGAAAGTGCAGAATCTGTTCTGCGAAGTGAATGAAAATATGAAGGCATACGGCGTGGCAAGCCACCGTCACACACCGGAGATTGAGGAGCAGCTTGGTTACGCGGCAAACTGCGAAGTGACGATTAATTTTACACCCCATCTGGTGCCCATGAACAGAGGCATTCTTGCCACAGAGTATGCGGTTTTGAAAAAGAAGCCGGACGGAACGCTCCCCACCTATGAGGAGATTAAGGCGGTTTATGATAAGTACTATGCTCAGGAAAAATTTGTCCGTGTGCTGGAAAAAGGCGTCTGCCCTGAGACAAAATGGGTGGAGGACAGCAATTATGTGGACATCAATTTTGTCATTGATGAGCGTACCGGACGCATTATTATGATGGGCGCGCTGGATAATCTGGTAAAAGGTGCGGCAGGTCAGGCAGTACAGAATATGAATCTCTTATTTGGGTTTCAAGAGAGCGAAGGATTGGAGCTGGTACCATGTTTTCCGTAGAAGGAAGACCGGACGCAGAAGGCAGGCTGGCAAAAGAAATGGCGGTCTATGATGTGCTGGATGCCCTGCATATACCTTATATGCGGGTGGACCATGAGGCAATTTTCACTGTGGAGGGATGTGCTGAGGTTGACAAGGCATTACAGATTCATATCTGCAAAAATCTGTTTCTGTGCAACAGTCAGAAGACAAAATTTTATATGCTGGTGATGCCTGGGGAAAAGCGGTTTGTCACAAAAGAGTTTTGCAGGCAGATTAACAGTCCCCGACTTAGTTTTGCACCGGAAGAGTTTATGGTGAAGTTTCTTGATATCACGCCGGGCAGTGTAAGTGTCATGGGACTTATGAACGATAAGGACAAGCAGGTGCAGCTTGTGATTGACAGGGATATACTTGGGATGGAGTATCTGGGCTGCCATCCCTGCATTAACACTTCCAGCATCCGTCTGCCCATGAAGGATGTTGTGGAGAAATTCTTACCCTATGTGGAGCATGACTATATGGTGGTGGATTTGTAGGGAGAGATTCAAATACAGATAAATCGGAAAGGTCTAAAACAGATGAGCGGAAAACACTTTACGATAAAAACAATGACAAGTGGAGATTATGAGGGACTGTATGATTTGTGGATGACAATACATGGATTTGCTATCCGCAGTATGGATGATTCCAAAGAGGGTGTGGAACGTTTTCTGAAAAGAAATCCCACTACCAGTGTGGTGGCAGTGGCGGAGGATGGCAGTATTGTAGGAGGTATTCTCTGTGGACACGATGGCAGAAGGGGCTGTATGTACCATGTCTGTGTGCGGGAGGACTACCGCAGGATGGGAATCGGCAAAGCCATGGTGGTTCACTGCATGAATGCGTTAAAAGAAGAAAAGATTAATAAGGTAAGTCTCATTGCTTTTACAGTTAATGATATTGGTAATGCGTTCTGGAACTGTATCGGCTGGACGAAAAGAGAAGATTTGAATTATTATGATTTTACGCTGAATGAAGCAAATATTACGGCTTTTAATAAATAATGGCTGAGATTGTAAGAGGAGATATAATGAGTCTGCATTTAAAAGCGGTGAAGAAGAGTCTGCCGGAGTATAAGAAAATAAAGAAGCTGTATCATGATGCCTTTCCCTTGGATGAGAGGGCGCCTTTTTGGCTGCTCATGAGACGTGCTAATAGAGAAAATGTAGATTTCTGGGCAGTGTATCATGAAGAGGAATGGGTGGGGCTGGTTTATGTTATCAGCAGAGAAGATTTATCCTACTTATTTTATCTGGCGATTGCGGAAGATGTCCGGGGAAAAGGATACGGAAGTGCAGTACTGGCAGCAGTCAAAGAAAAGTATGCGGGCAGACGGATTATGCTTGCCATCGAGGAACTGGACGAAAGAGCGGAGAACTATGCGGAGCGCATAAGGCGCAAACAGTTTTATGAGAAGAATGGTCTGCATCTCATGGATTATAAGATGCGGGAAGCAAAAGTCATATATGATGTGATGGGCATCGCAGATACGGTATCACCTGAGGAATATGGGGAAATGATGAAGCAGTATCTGGGCAGGCTTCTGGGACATTTCATTTCTGTGGAGCTTATGGCGAAATAAGTGCTTTATTTTGCCAAAAATGGTTTTGCCGGAACAAAGATAAGTGATTTGGCAAAGCATATCGGTATCGGGCAGGGAACTCTTTATATCTATTTCAAATCAAAAGAAGAACTGTTTCATGAAATTTTTGCTTTGACAAACAGCAGTAAAGAGATAAAAGACTTGAAGATGCTGATAAGTCTGCCCATAGGGAAGTGTTGTAGAGGGACTGCCTATGAAATTAGCAGATTATTACTGGGGCGTTGTCTACCTCTATGCCCTGAAAAAATTATTTACAACAAAGTACGAAATGATTTCAGAAGAAGATTTGGCGCGGGTTTTGTTGAAAGACGAATAGAAAAGGAGTTAGGGGCTTATATGAAAAGAATTGCGATTGTAACGGGTGCTTCCGGCGGTATGGGGCAGGTATTTGTACGGGAACTGATAAAAGAGGCTCTTGATGAAATATGGGTGGTCGGAAGAAACGAGAAACGGCTTCTTATGCTGAAAAGTGAATTTGGCGAGAGAATTACGCCTATATGTAAGGATTTGACAAAAAAGGATGAGTTGTTATCTTTTTCGGACCTGCTGAAAAAGCAAAACCCGTCTGTTTTATGGCTGGTAAATAATGCCGGAATGGCAAGAATGGCGCCCTCAAGGGAGTTTTCTTTTTCCGAAATAGAGCAGACAATAGACATAAATTGTAAAGCGCCTGCTGCCCTTATTAACATTTGCATTCCCTTCATGGAAAAAGGGGCAAAAATACTTAATATTTCCTCTGCTTCTGCATTCCAGCCTGTGCCATATATCAATTTATATGCCGCTACAAAAGCCTTTGAACGCAGCTATTCGCGTGCTCTGGGTATGGAATTAAAACCTTATGGGATTACGGTAACGGCAGTCTGTCCCAGTTGGGTAGATACAGATATGCTGTCAAAAGAGATTAACGGAAAAAAGGTCCGTTTTCCGGGAATTGTCGCCCCCGAAAAAGTTGTGGAGAAAGCATTAACAGACGCAAAAAGAGGAAAGGATATGTCAATCTGCTCTTTTTATGTAAAATGTCAGCATTTGAATGTAAAGCTGTTGCCGCAAAGGCTGACAATGCTAATCTGGCTGCATGGTATCAAAAATTATTTATAAGGAAAAATGGAACGCCCCAATTTGTTTGAGCCAAATGTATATATTACGATGTGCGTTGAAATATCATTCCGTCAGAAGCTGATACCCCAATTATGATTATGGCGCATCTGCAGTTTCTTATTCCCATAACATAATCGGCATTTCGACTGTGAATGGGAGAATGACATTTTCGTTTCATAATATGAATAATAATTTTTAATACCTTGACAAATCCATATCTATTATATACAATGTACTTAGTAATACAAAGTAAACGAGGGATGCCAATGAATGAAAAATATGAACGGCAGATGAAAAAAGGAGTTTTGGACATGCTTGTCCTGAAGCTTCTGGAATCAGAGGCTAAATATGGATATCAGATTATCCAGGAATTAAAAGAAAAGAGTGAATCGGTTTTCCTGTTGAAGGATGGTACATTGTATCCGATTCTTTACCGTCTGGAGGATGACGGGCTGGTGGTGAGCAGATGGAGTGCGGCGGAAGGGAAGCAGGTGCCCAGAAAATATTACGAAATCACAGAAGAGGGCAGAGGGGCTGTGGCAGACATGCAGACCGTATGGCAATACATTGCCGGTGGAATATCTAAGATTATGGAGGAGAGGTTATGACAGAGAAACAATATGTAAATCAGGTTACCAAAAGAATTAAATGCAGCAGTGCCAAGAGAAACGATATCCGGCAGGAGCTGCTGGCGGATATCAGAATGCGCAGTACTCAGGGAGAAAGGATGGAGGATATTATAGCCGGGATGGGGCAGCCGAAAGAAGTGGCGGAGGGCTTTAATGAAAATATTTCTCCACAAGAGCGGAAGAAGTATACCAGGAAGAAAACTGCCATCATTTTAATTTCTGTTGTCATCGCGGTTATATTACTGATAGGAATTGCGTATATGCTTCTGCCCAGGGGAATTGCTATGGAGGACAGCAAATATTTTACGCAGGAACAGGTAGAAAGTGCGCTCAAACAGACCATAGAGTATTTGGATGAAGAAGACTATGACAGCCTGCGGGCCAACGCCATCGACCAGATGCAGACCTACCTTAATAAGGAAACTATGGAGCAACTGAAAGCCCAGTTGTCCGATAACTGGGGAGAACGATTACAGTATGGACCTGTGTATGCGTGGGAGATGGTACAGGGGAATACCCATTATGCTACCGCACAAGTCAATGTCAGTTATGAAAATATCAATGTGACATATACCATTTCCTTTGATGTGGATATGAGGCTTGCAGGACTGTACATGAAATAAAAAGAAATTTTACCAATGAGGGTATCCGAAGAAACCTTTTTGTGTGATAAGGCACGAAAGGGTTTCTTTTTGATTGAAAGGATATGATATTACTTGTATAATAATAACTGTTCAGAACAGTTAAAAATCAAAAAGGAGTGTATTTTCATGGGCATAACAAGTGGCAGTTATATTGCGATACCATCTATCCTGAAGGTGGAGGCAGGAGCATTAAAGAAAATAGGAACATACCTGAAAGATGCCAATTTCCAGAAAGTGGTTATCTTATTTGGAAACGGCTTAATTGAGATGTTTGGTGCGGAAGTAATGGAGTCCCTGGCTGAGGCAGATATTGAAGTGCTGGAGTATCAGGAAATGGATACTGTTGATTTGACGGATATTACGGATTTGGCTTTTTCCATGCCATCCAAGACACAGGCTGTTATCGGAATCGGCGGCGGCAAAGTAATTGATGCGGCAAAATATTGCGGCTTTCTCTTAAAGCTTCCGTTCATCAGTGTACCCACATCCGCATCCAGCGATGGATTTTCCAGTGCCAGCGCCTCCCTGATTGTGAAAGGACGCAGAAAGTCACTGTCGGCGAGAATGGCATATGGTATTATTGTGGACACCCGGGTTATCAGCAGCGCGCCCGTAAAATTCCTTTATTCCGGTATTGGAGATATGGTGTCCAAAATTACAGCGCTGTATGACTGGATTTTTGAGGAGGAGCATGGTGCAGCAGTGGTGAATGATTTTGCCATGATGGTGGCGAAAAAGGCAGTCAACAGTTTTGTGCGCACTCCCTATGAGACCATTGGGGATGCCCTCTTTTTAAAGGAACTTCTGGACTCTCTGGCTATGAGCGGCATCGCCAATGAGATTGCGGGAAGCAGTGCACCCACCAGCGGCAGCGAACACCTGATATCCCATGCGCTGGATAAAATGCTGGAGCAGCCCCAGCTTCATGGAATCCAGGTGGGAATTGCAACATACCTGATGGCGGTGGTTCAGGACCACAGATACGTCAGAGTGGATGCTGTTTTTGAAAAAACCGGTTTCTGGGAATATGTGAAGACCCTGCATCTGGATGTGAATGATTACCTGAGAGCAATCGACATGGCGCCATCCATAAAACCATTCAGACATACCTATCTGCATGAAGAGGTCTATCGTGAGAAAGCGAAAGAAGTACTGCTTACAGATAAAAGGCTGAAAGAGGTGTTTGGAGAAAAAAATTGACAATTTCTGCCATATGAATTATAATTAGAATAATTCCAAAATAGGAGGTGGGAATGTGGCAAAATATGCAGATATGATATTCCGAATAGTCACTGAATCCCACGGACATATGACAGCGGAGCAGATTTTCTGGGAATTGAAAAAGGAAAAGCCCAGGGTTGTGCTGGCAACTGTATACAATAATCTCAATGCACTGTGCGGTGAGGAGAAAATTCGTAAGGTGACGATAGAAGGCTCACCGGACCGGTATGACATAACCCAGCGACACGACCATATGGTATGTAAGCGGTGCGGGAAGTTATCAGATGTCAGATTTGCAGATTTTACAAAGGAACTGGAGAGACAGCTTGGGGAGACGATTCTTTCATATGATTTGAAAGTGTTTTATCTCTGCCCTGAGTGTAAAGCTTCAAAAGTAGTGGAAAAGGAGGAAAATAAAGAAAACACGAGGAGACCAGATTATAGGCTGGCAGAATAATTTTATTGGTATGAAAGGAGAAAAATACAAAATGGAAGATGCGTACGTAGAAGGCGAGTTAAAAGAAAAACTGAAACAAAATATAGATCCGGTTTGTCAGATAGTAGATAAAAAGGCATTGCACAAACTTTCTTATGGACTTTGTATTGTGACTGCCAGAGAGGATGAAAAGGATAATGGGTGTATTGTCAATACGGTAGTTCAGGTGACATCCACGCCGCTCTGCATTGCAGTAACAGTGAATAAAAGAAATTGTACCCATAACATGATGGTTAGGACCGGAAAATTTAATGTTTCCGTGCTGACAAAGAATTCCAAATTCGAGACATACAGACACTGGGGATTACAGAGCGGAAACGATGTGGATAAGCTGGAAGGAAGAGAGTATCCCAGAACAGAAAACGAAATTATCTATATTGAGGAAGAATGCAATGCGTATTTTTGTGCTGAAGTTATGTCCATCTTTGATTTGGGCACACATACCATGTTTCTGGCACAGGTAACGGGCGCCCAGGTGCTTTCTGAGGAAGAGTCCGTCACATATGATTACTATCAGAAAAATATCAAAGAGGTTCCGGTGGTGGAGGAAACAAAAAAAGGCTTTATCTGTACAGTATGTGGATATATATATGAGGGAGATACTTTGCCGGAAGATTTTGTATGTCCATGGTGCAAGCATCCGGCAAGTGATTTTAAACCACTGTAATCATTATTTATGAGAGGAAAAGAAGACTATGAACAAGTATGCAGGAACACAGACAGAGAAAAATTTGGAGGCAGCTTTTGCAGGGGAATCCCAGGCGAGAAATAAGTATACTTATTTTGCATCCGTAGCCAAGAAAGAGGGCTATGAGCAGATTTCGGCGATGTTTTTGAAAACAGCGGACAATGAAAAAGAACATGCAAAAATGTGGTTCAAGGAACTGAGTGGTATCGGTGACACCAAAGCCAATCTTGCAGCGGCAGCGGACGGAGAAAACTACGAGTGGACAGATATGTATGAGGAATTTGCCAAAACTGCAGAGCAGGAGGGTTTTGCAGAGCTTGCACAAAAATTCAGACTGGTAGCTGCCATTGAAAAGCACCACGAGGAGAGA
>CAZRZM010000046.1:0-2661 GCA_964604575.1 uncultured Acetatifactor sp. | reverse complement strand
CGAGGTCAAGGTATGGGAGTGCCGCAACTGCGGACATATCGTTGTGGGCACGAAAGCGCCTGAGGTATGTCCCACATGCAACCATCCCCAGAGCTATTTTGAAGTGAGTGCGGAGAATTATTAAAACGGTGATGCTGTAAATTTACAGCCAAAGATATGAAATGTAAAAAGAACGGTCTGTTGTGACCGTTCTTTTTTGTCGTATGCTTTATGGTGCATATTTTATTTCATTGCTTTTACCTTATCAAAGTCATCCGTAACTTCTTTTTCCGGTGCCGGAGTCAGGAGACTTACACTTACGATTGCCACGGAGGCAACAATAAAAGCGGGAAGCAGTTCATAGATGTTCCATGCGCCGCCCAGCGGACGAACAAGGTATTTCCAGATGAAGATAGTTGCACCGCCACAAATCATACCCGCCAGTGCGCCGAAACGGTTGGTGCGCCGCCAGAACAGACTAAACAGTACAACGGGTCCGAACGCAGCGCCGAAGCCTGCCCATGCAAAAGATACAATAGAAAATACGGAACTGTCAGGGTCTCTCGCAAGGAACACAGCAATCACTGCGATAGCCAGAAGGGTAATTCTTGCAGCAGCCATACCACTTTTTTCCTTTTTCTTGAAGAAACCACCCAGAAGGTCTGAGGAAACTGCGGACGCAGCGGCAAGCATCTGGGAGTCGGCAGTGGACATGGTGGATGCCAGGATTCCTGCCAGAATCACACCGGCAAGCAGGGCGGCAACAATGCCATGGGTACTTAAAAGGTCTGCGATTTTTACGATAATGGTCTCGGAACCGGCACCTTCCAGCATTTCAATGGCGCCTACCTTGCTCATGCTGTATCCTACCACACCGATAAATACACCGATTGCCATGGAGATAACCACCCATATGGATGCAACCCTTCTGGACAGGGACAGTTTTTTCTCATCTTCAATGGCCATGAAACGAAGCAGAATGTGTGGCATACCAAAGTAGCCCAGACCCCATGCCAGTGTGGAAAAAATGGTGATAGTACTGTAGGGGGCAGAGGTTCCGGCTGCCATGTTATGACTTGCAAACATAGTGAGATAGCCGGGAAGAGCCCTGGCATTTTCAATAACATTACCAAACCCGCCGGCGGTACTCACCCCAAATCCCAACACTACCAGCAGAGCGATTGACATAATGATACTCTGCAAAAAGTCCGTGGTGGAAGCCGCCAGAAAACCACCCAGCATGGTATATCCTACAATGACAACTGCACTGATAATCATGGCAGTCATGTAAGACATTCCGAAAAGACTGGAAAACAGTTTTCCGCAGGCTGCAAATCCGGATGCCGTATAGGGAATGAAAAAGATAACAATGACAATGGCTGCCACAAAGAGCAGGGAATTGTCTTTTGCGTGGAAACGGTTCTTGAAAAACTGGGGCAGTGTGTAGGAATTGCCTGCCACCACTGTATAGCGGCGCAGTTTTTTGGCGACAATCAGCCAGTTGAAATAGGTTCCCACTGCCAGACCGATGGCGGTCCATCCCGCGTCGGCAATACCGCTTAAATAAGCCACACCGGGCAGGCCCATCAGCAGCCAACTGCTCATGTCGGACGCTTCGGCACTCATAGCGGTAACAAAAGGTCCCAGTTTTCTTCCGCCCAGATAAAAATCATCAACTTTTTTGTTTTTCTTGGAAAAGCGGTATCCTATGTAAATCACCATACACAGGTATACAAAAATCGCTATCAAGATGCAAATCTTTGCCTGAGTCATAATTTTTCCTCCTAAATTTGACAATAATGGGTGTATTATAACATGGAAAATAATGTACTTCAAGCAGAACAAAGTTTAGACTTAACTCTGTACGATATTAGTAATTAAAGTGTATAAATAGCTTATAAATAAGGAAAAATTGACTAGACTATAATTTATAATAATATATATACAGATAGAAATATAGCACAGTGTAAGCTGGCAGGGAAACAAATCCAATATGGAATAATATGCAATCTGATATTCGGGCGGTATAACGGAAAGGCAGATTATATATCCTTGCGGAAGGAAGACAAAAATAAGGGCATCATACGCTGGGAAAAGCTTCTGAGGGAATATTCCCCGCCCGATATGCACCAGTCATAAAGAAAAGAACGCTCGCAGATGGCGTAGGCCTTCACCATTTCGCCTACGGAGAAATCTTCCCGCAGTTCCTTATTTTTCAGACCATCCTGAATAATCTGGGTCAAAAGCCGATAGTACAGACGGCTGCGGTCCAACAGGGATTTTTCCCCCTTGGTTACTAACTGGGATGATAGGAGTCTTGCCAGCAGGTCAATGGAAATACTGTTTTCAATCATGGTAAACAGTTCGTTGTTCAAAAAAAGCAGTTTTTCATAGCAGGACATTTCCTGGTCAATTATCTCCATCAGCTCTTCATACTTTTCATCAAAGAGATATGCCAGTGTGTTCAGAAGTGCGTCCTTTGCCTTGAAATAATGGTAAAAGGAGCCTTTGGAGGTTTTGGATTCCCGGATAATTTCATCTACAGTGGTATTTTCGTAGCCCTGCTCATAAAAGAGCTTCCATGCCGCAGATATGATTTTTCCCCTCGTGTTTTTGACCTGCTTCTTTTTCATATTAATCTCCATTCCGCCGCCTTTGGCTGGCGGCACAAATAGTAATGAA
>CAZRZM010000045.1:0-19096 GCA_964604575.1 uncultured Acetatifactor sp. | reverse complement strand
GATTGCTATACCGAATATTGGGAACTTTTGTTTCCCCTCTGTACCTTTTTTCGTATTCCTGAAGAAATTCGTTATATTTCTCATTTACTCTGTAAAAATCCATTTTTCCCTCGTATACAAAATCAGGGAGACGAACACACTCATCTCCCTGTCATTAATGACTCGCTCTTGTAAGTGGCGAAGCACTTAAATTAAAGGTTCACATTTAAAGTAGTGAAGCACTTAAATTAAAGGCATGCACTCAAAGTAGCACTGCACTTTAACTGAGCATCTCTGCTCATATATATTATATGCAAAAATAGAAGAATAGTCAAACATAATTTATTGGATATCCACTACAAGATTATCCTCTCCCCACAAAATCTGCCCTATCTCTTCCACATCCAGCACATCCATAAGTCCCATCTGTATCAGATATTCTCCTTCTTCTGTTATCATGCTGGAAATACCGCCATATCCCTCCTGCACCACATTTCCCGCTTTGTCCTTCATTTTGATATCACATAACTCGAAAAAGAAATTATCTTCTTCCCTCTCTATTCGGTCAATGTCACTCCATGAATAGGACATGACTACCGACAGCGGGGAAACCTTAATATAATTAACAGTAACCGGCATACCTCTAAGCGTAAGTTCCTTATTGACCGGAATCGTTCTGCTTAAAGAACTTACATCCTGAAGCGATAATTCCAGATTCCAGTTGCCTTCTATGCAGTGGGGTGTCTGGTTACCGCCTCCCACACTCCAGTCATAATTCTCATAAGTATAATATGACAAATCAGACAAAGCAAGCTGAAGCGTGTCCCCGTTCCAACCTCCGTCCACACTTTTCAGACCGTCAATGACATAATAACCTTCTTTTGCAGGTTCACCCGTTTCGTCTGTGATAAAGCTGCCCCCCATATTCCAGAAGATATTCTCATTGCTGCCATCGGACAACTGCCAGCCGTCAAACCCTGTATTGCCGTCAATAACTGCCTCCTCTGCCTCCACTTTCAGCATCAGATAAACTCTGTTTTCATCCTGTAAAAGCTGGACGGCTGTCACCGTAATGCCATTGTCCGTCACAGACACCTCAGGGAGAACTGCCACGCCCTCCTCCAGAGTTTTCTGCTGCAGTTCTTCAGAGGGATTCCGAAATTCCTCCACCGTTTTGTCATTCCATGTCAGTCCTGCTGCCAGGGCAGTAGTACCTATCATGGCGGCCGCCAGAATAGTTGCCGCCGCTATTTTTCTTTTGTGTATTCTCCCTTTCATACCTGTCACCTTCTCTTTCTGTTCTGCTTCCAATAAGTCCAGTGCTCTCTGCACTGCCTTATGTACATTATCCGGAACCTCCGGCATTTCCATTTTCCATTTTTCTTCCCTCATATTTTTCTCCTGTCTGACTCCTTACCGGAGTCCCATTATAAACGATTGTAAATTTTTATGAAGTTTCCAATTGTTCCTTTAAAGTGTTTCGCGCCCGCAAAAGCCGCATTTTAATACCCGCCTCGGAGCTTCCCAGCATTCCGGCTATTTCTTTCAGCGTAAATCCATTTACATAGTGAAGCACAAAGGGCACCCTGTATTTTTCTTCCAGCGCCTGTATTTCCATGTAAACTTCCGAATACACCGGCATACCAACTGCCGCTGTATTTTCCATATACTCTTCGTAAGAAACCGTGACCTTATTTTTCCTTATCATGGAATAACATTCATTGATAAGGATTCTGGTGAGCCATGTTTTAAAATACTGTTCCTCCTTAAGGGAATGCAGGCTGCTGTATGCTTTCAGGATGGCATTCTGAATTGCATCTGCGCAGTCCTCATCATTACCGAGGATGCTTTTTGCAAGATAATACATTTTCTTTTCCGCTCCAAGCACCTCCCTGGTAAATTGTTCTTTATTCATTTGTGTACCCTCCTGCCCATTAAAACGGGCATCAAATTCATAAATAGAAGCTTCTATTCTATCATACAGCCGTATGTGATTACAGTAATTAGATGTTTTTAAAATCCATAAAGTAACAAAAAAACCTGAGTCTGCACAGAAGCCTCAGGTTTTTTATCCGTTTATACCTATCCATTATATGTCTTTTGTCCCGTATTTCCAATATGCTGCCGCCACCCCAAGCACTGCAAATACCATTCCCACCAGAATCTTTGTCCCATCCAGACTCACATCTGCAATAATATCTGCACTCTCTGCATATCCAAACGGCGTAATATATTTAACGAACCCGGCCCGCTCAGAAATATTGGCGATAATATTCAAAAAATACATTACTATGGCAATCCCCAGACCGATGCCCATACCACTGCGGCGCAGGAAAGCCGAGATACCAAAACAAATACCTGCCAGTTCCACCTGCACCAGAAAATAGGCGAGATGCAGGAGACAGACTTCTCTCCATAAAATTTCCTCGCCAACCATGACTGTGGATACAAGCGCCATTCCAAAAACAAGGAGATTCATTATGACAATCTGCAGCATAACCGCTGCCAGTTTACCGGTGACTATCCACCTTCTGTGCACCGGATGGGTCAGAAGAAACTCCGCTGTCCGCTCCTTCTCTTCTTTGGCAAGCATCCCCACCGCAAAGAGCGCCGCAAAAAGAGCGCCGCCTATACCCAGAATATTCCCGCACTCAAGAGAATAGAAACCGATGAATGTGCCAAAATTTAATCTGTCCATTCCAAAAGCTGCGGTAAATGCTCCCATGGAAGAAAACATATCACCCACATCCTCCATCTCCCCCTTCATTTCCGGAAACAAAAACACACAGACCACAATAAAAAAACCAATGGCGGCAGTCCAGACTGCCAGGGATTTCCAACTCTGTCGCAATTCATGTCTGATAAGTGTCATACCTGCCCACCCTCCTTTTCATAATAATGCAAAAATATTTCTTCCAAATCCGGCTCTGCCACCGCGATATCCGATATCTCTTCCTCTGCGAGAACCCGCAGCAGCTTCCTGATATCACCGTTATATAAAAAGCTGGACGTATCCTCTGTCTGCTCCAAATCACGAATATCTTCCAGTTTGTCAAGCCGAAGCTTTCCATGGACTGTGACACGTCTGGCATTGGTTCTGGAGAGAGCCTCCACACTGTCGCAGGCAATTATGCGCCCCTCCCGGATGATTGCCGCTCTGGTACAGTTATGTTGAATTTCCGACAAAATATGGCTGGAGAGAAACACCGTCGCACCCTGCCTGTTTCTTTCCTGAAGAATGGCAAAAAATTCCCGCTGCATCAAGGGATCCAGTCCGCTGGTAGGCTCATCCAGAATCAAAAGCTTCGGATTATGCTGGAGCGCACACACAATTCCTACTTTTTTGCGGTTGCCAAAGGACAACTCCTCCACCTTTCGGGACAGGTCTAACTGCAGTCGCCCACAAAGCTGTCCCGCTTCTCCACGACAATCCCTTTTGCGTAAATCAGCAGACAGTTTTAGAATATCCTTTACTCTCATCCCCGGATAAAATACTGCCTCCGAAGGGAGATAACCTACATCTGCCAGAATTTTTTCCTTATCTTTCCCAATATCCATACCCAGAACCTGCGCCTGCCCGGACGTGGGTGCGATAAGCCCCAGCAGTGTGCGGATAGTTGTGGATTTTCCTGCACCATTGGGACCGATAAACCCAAAAAATTCCCCTTCACGGACTGTCAGATTCAAATCAATGATTCCCCTTGCACTACCGTAATATTTCGTTAAATTTGATGTCTGTATGGCATTCCTGTTCATATCCATTCCTTTCCGTAACTTATTTTCTCAGATAAACTGATTTCCAGAATGCAATCATTCGCATGAAATCCTGTTCCATTTCGTCCACATTCACATCCCCACGCTGCACTCTCTCCCAAAGATAGCCTTCCGCCGCCCAGTACATATCGTAATACATCATCTGCAAATCCAGACCGGGAAGAAACTGTTCCGGGTCCAGATTCAGTAGCCTTGCATTTGCCTTAAATGCCCCATATTTTTCTATACTTTTTTGAATATCTTCACATACTTCCGGGTCTTTTTCATAATATACTTTCATCGTAAAAGCTGCTAAATCAGGATACTGGCGCATAACACGGCACTTTGCCTGGATTCCTTTGTACATCATATCAAATAAATCCTTCTGGTAGTAGCAGCCGCTTTTCTCCAGTTCCTCTATTGTAATTTTTGCACATTTCTCCCAGAGGAAGAGATACAGTTCCTTTTTATTATGGAAATAATGGAACAGCAGCGACTTGCTGATACCTGCTGCCCCGGCGATTTCACTCATGGGGCTCTTCTTGTAAGAATTCTGTGAGAAGACCCGGAATCCGGCATTGATGACAGCATCTTGTTTTTCTATGGGCAAAGCAAAAAATTTTTCGTTCATTACAGCTCCTCCTTGGCCGCCTGGGTTAATTCTAATTATACGCCGTTGACCGTTTTTGAGAAGACCCCTGATGATAATTTCTTGATAACCTGGCCCCAGATATCGTATGATATAGGTTGCAAAATAATCCTTCGGGTTGCCAGAAAATTGAAATTTTTTGTAACATAATCGAAGTTTATTCGTCTAACTGATGAAGTGACAAAAAAAGAGGTGATGATATGTGGAAAAAGAAACCTTTGAAAAACTGTATGAAACGTATTATATGCGGGTTTACTCTTATGTCATGGCACTTGCCGGAAAACAATACCTGGCAGAGGAAATTACGCAGGAAACCTTTTACAGGGCTTTTACCTCCCCAAATGCGTTTCGCGGGGAATCCAGTACAATGACATGGCTCTGCGCCATTGCCAAAAATCTATTTTTCGATGAAATGCGTCGTCAGTCCAGAAGCATGGAAGCAGTACCCGATACAAATGCCGACAGCGGCATCAATATTGAGCGTGAGGCAGTAGACAAGGACACCTCTTACCGGATTCATCTGGCTTTAAACAAACTGGAAGAGCCTTACCGCAAAGTATTTGAACTGAGGATATTCGGCGAGCTGTCTTTTCGGGAAATTGGCAGCGTCTGTGGAAAAACAGAAAACTGGGCGAGAGTCACATATCATCGTGCAAAACTAAAGCTTCAGGAAAGGATGAGTGTTCATGAAACTAAATTGTAACGTAATTCGTGACCTGCTTCCGCTTTATGCGGATGAGATATGCAGTGATGAAAGCAGGGAGCTTGTTAATGAGCATCTTACGGAGTGCAGGGACTGTTCCCTGCTTTTGCAGCAAATACTCCACACAGAAATTGAGACTAATCTGAAAACAGAAACAGAAAATGTGCTTCGTCACCAGGCCGACTTTTTCAAACGGAAATCCGCAGTTGCGGGCACTGTCATTGCCGGAATTTTCATGATTCCCATTCTGGTATGTCTGATTGTCAATCTTGCAACCGGAGCCGCGCTTGACTGGTTTTTTATTGTTCTGGCCTCGTTAATCACAGCAGCCTCTCTCATTATTGTACCGCTGATGCTGCCGGAAAATAAACTGCTCTGGACATTTGGTACATTTACTGCCAGCCTGCTCCTGCTTTTCGGAGTCATCTGCATTTACACACACGGAAAATGGTTTTTCATTGCATCGTCCTCAGTTCTGCTGGGATTCTCAGTGTGCTTTCTTCCCTTTGTGGTTCATGCAAAACCGCTCAGGGCACTGATTGGCAGCAGGAAAGGGCTTACGGTGATAACGTCGGGTACATTGTTTTTTGCGCTGATGATGCTCAGTATCGGGCTGTATACAAAATCGGCTGTATTCTGGCAAATCGCACCTGTGGTTTCACTGCCGATTCTGATGCTCATATGGCTTCTGTTCCTGTTGATTCGGTATACGAAGCTGAATGGACTGCTTAAGGCTGGAATATGCACGGCGATTCTCGGTGTTTTTGGTTTTTCTGCAGACAGCTTCATGAATATGTGGCTTGGCAACGGGCTGTCATTGCCTGTCTTCAGACCTTTCATCTGGAATCTCACCACCGTTGACGGTAATGTGAAGTGGCTGTTTTTGCTGGGCTGCAGCTTTGCAGGAATTATTTTAATTCTTTCCGGCATCATCAAAGGACGGACAAAAAAATGACAAAACAATAAAGCTGTAAAATATCATACGCCACGCGGACTGAAATGCGTGGCGTATCCGTTCAGCGGAAAATATTAATTAGCTATTTTCTTACCTTTACTGCCAGCGCATGGGCCATCATCCCCTCTGCCCCGGCCAGTTCCATAATATAATCCGCATTCTTTTTTAATGCAGCTTCCGGGTATTGAATCACACTGTATCCCCTGACAAATTCTGATACTGACATACCGGAGGAAAATCTGGCAGTTCCGCAGGTGGGAAGTATATGATTGGTTCCACAGAAATAATCACCTACCGGTTCCGTGCTATATTCACCCACAAACACTGCTCCCGCATTTGTCAGTTTGCTTAGGGCATCCTCATAATCCTCCAGCAATAATTCCGCATGTTCCGGCGCAATGGTATTTACGGCATCCACTGCTTCCCCAATAGAAGAAACCACAAAAATATCTCCATAATTTTCAAAAGTTTTCTGTGTTGCCTTTACAAGATTATTTTCACTGCATAAACGAATAATTTCATTCTTAATCTTTTGTGCCTGTTCCTCAGATAAAACAAACGCCGTACTGGCCTCAAACCCAGTTCCATGCTCTGCCTGGGACATCATATCTGCGGCAATAAAAGTAGGATTGGCTTTTTCATCGGCAATAATTGCAATTTCAGAAGGTCCGGCAATGGAATCAATTTTTACTTCTCCAAACAATAGTTTTTTCGCCATCTGAGTGTAGTTATTGCCCGGACCTACTATGGCATCCACCTTTTTGACAGTCTCTGTCCCATATGCTACAGCCGCCAGCCCCTGGGAGCCACATAATTTATAGTAATTTCTGACATTCAAATAATCCGCTACATAAAGCAGATGTTCATCAATAGTGCCATTCACTCCAGGTTTGGTTAATATGTATATATTGGGAACGCCCGCAACGATTGCGGGAATTAAATTCATGCACAGTGTAGAGACAAGCGGTGCCATGTTTCCGGGTACCGTAACAGCTACGCTATTGAGCGGTGTATATTTCCGCTCAAGAACAGCGCCATCCTCATAGGTTTCGCAAAAACCTATCGGCAGTTGCCGTCTGTGAAATTGAAATAAATTGTCGCAGGCTTTTTTTACCGCTTCTTTAAATTCCGCAGACACTTTTTCTCCCGCCTCTGTAAATTCTTTCTCCGACACAAAAAGCCCAATGTCATTTATATCAACATTATCAAATTTTTTCATATAAGCATATAAAGCCTCATCCCCATTCTCTTTGACATGATGCAAAACTTCCCTGACCGTATCCTCCACTTCCTTGGGAATACTGCTCCCTCTTTTGAGAAGACTGGTAAATCGTGGATTTTCATAACTAAATTTACTAATAGAAACCATATTCGTTCACTCCTTTTTATATAGTTTAAAAATAACATCTGTCGCAGTACGATAAAGATTTTTACTTCATAGGAAATTTCCTATGAAATAAAAAACGCCTGTCAGAGAATTTTCCCTGACAAGCGTGGATCAAGCTTTTGCTTAATATCAATTAGACAATAGCAGGATTCATGTGATTTGTCAACAAAAAATATCTTGAGTTGTCTCATGTGGCAATTTATGCTAAACTGACAAGCAGAGGGATATCAGGGATATATGTACTATATACGACATTTTACTGAGAAGGGGGTACCAAATAATGCATGAAGTAAAATGGAATGACCGGTTTAATATCGGCGTGGAGAGCATCGACAGAGCGCACCAGCGTCTCTTCTCTATTGTTGCCAAGCTGCTCAGTCTCAATGAGGACACAGATAAACAGCA
Organism: uncultured Acetatifactor sp.; assembly: GCA_964604575.1. Lineage (GTDB taxonomy): Bacteria > Bacillota > Clostridia > Lachnospirales > Lachnospiraceae > Acetatifactor. The sequence continues at coordinate 11,265 of CAZRZM010000045.1, read as the reverse complement.
GCACGCCTGCCGGGAGGGCATCAAATATTTTAAAAGCTACACAATAAAGCATTTCGCTGACGAAGAGGCATATATGCAGTCTATCAATTACAGCGATTATGCAATACATAAAAATCTGCATGATAATATGAAGAATATAACACTGCCTGCTCTTGAGAGGGAGCTGGATGCGCAGAATTATTCCATAGAATCGGTCCAGCATTTTGTGGGCATCTGTGTGGGCTGGCTGAACGCACATATCATGATAGAAGACCACGCAATTACAGGACGTACTACCAAGAAATGGGTACACGAACCCTCCAGTGATGAGATAGTCTCCCTTGAAAAGGCAGTTGTACAGGCACTGGATAATTTACTGCGGGTAAAAGCCGAGATTGTAAGTACCCGTTACAGCGGGGAAGATTTTTCCTCTGATAATGCACTATGTTATCGTCTGCTTTATTCTTCCTCCACGGGAGAGAAGCGTCAGGCATATCTGGTTTATGAAGAAAAAATGATTTTGTGCATACTCAACGAAATGCTGGACAAATCCATTAAAAAGATTGACAAAACAGTGGCCTATGCCATCAAGATGCTCTCACAGAAGCTTATGGACTGTATTTCGGAACACTTTGTCTTGACACATGGATACCAGATGGAAAAAATTGACATGCTTACCTTTGAACAGGTTGTGCGGGCATTTGAAAAGCAGTATCCTCCTTACAGCCTGCTGTTTAGCACCAATAAAAACGGCTACTTTGCATTTTGCGTCCGGTAAAACGCAACTGTCTGCTCTTTCATGGATATTTTACCGGTTTCATAACCATAAGCGGTCAGTTCCTTTTTGTATTTGAGGAAAGAATGGTCTATTGGAATTCCTATGATATTCTGTATCTCCTCAAATGTCAGCAGCAGGGACTGTCCGCCGTTTTTTTGAATATATTCCCATAAGGGCTCATACTTGCTCATATTATTCTCCATTCTGCCGCCTTCGTCTGGCGGCACAAATAGTAATGAAAGTTCTACTTTCTTTCACACCAATCTCCCTGTTTTACCTGATATCCTTTTTTATTTCCTTTATATAATCAAGGAACTCAAAAATATTGGTATATGGATTGCACTCATGCGACAAGACAGTTTTATGCACCTTCTCCTGCGCCTTATGTAACAATAATGCCTCTTTCTTTGCTTTCTCCTGCCTGTCTATCAGTATATTAAAGATGTCCGTCGTCTCTTTATAGTCTGGCTCCACGTCTCTGAGCAGATTTTTTATAATCCTTTTTACTTCATCGGCCTTTTTACCATAAGGCGCCTTTCTATAATGTAATATGAACCAGATTTCAAAAGAAGGATTTGAAAAAATACACGCCAGCCCCTTATGACTATATCCCCGTATTAAATCAAAAGCCTCACTGATGTTCGGGTTTGACTTTGGGTCAGAATCAAATACACAATAGCATCTGTCACCCAGTTCCACATCCACATCATTGTTATCAATATAGTTCTTTGCAAACCTGACAATTCCGACTGCATCCGTATGCTCTGGGTCAACCGGAACAATTTCAATCCCCTTTTTCCTATTTTCATAATGCTTTAAATATATTTCTTCTGTGGCACCTTCTGTAAAAATATATATTTTGCAGGGTTTGTCTTTTGTATTTTTACCTTTCTGTTCTTTTCCTCTTGCTCTCGTGCGCATATTTACTCCTTAATATTTGGAACTGCACCATACCTTCCTTTTAAATATCCCAGCTCGATATTATCTTTCTCCCGAATCACGTAATCATCCAATAATTTTACGTATGTCACCCCATTTTCATCTTTATCTACTAAATATATCTGCTCAGGATTTAATATATTGAGAACTTTCGTATCATGTGTGCTGAAAAAGAGCTGTGCCTTTCCACTGTCTGCAGAATCATCATTAAACTGCCCTAAAAAGAACTGCATCAATTTTGTATGATAATTTCTGCCCAGCTCATCCTCAATAAATAATCCTCCTTCTTTATTTATAAAAAGAAATTCTGCCATATTATCAATGATATCCCGTGTACCAGATGAATCCTCATTAAGCTCCATATGAAGCTTCTCACCGTCCTGCCCCTCATGTGTGACCCATATAACCGGCGTGTCCTCTGGTATCACATCTTCTGCAATCTCTTCTTCACCTAAAATTTGTGTCAAAAACTGAAACAAGGCATCTCTGTGTTGTTTTTCCATTTTTTTACTTTTAACATAAATATCTTTTATATTAAAATCTGCTCTGGCAAGTGCATTCAGCAATACTTCTTTGGATGCCTCTTCCTTTATCACATCCGCAATCACTTTGCTGATATTCATGTCACTATATTGCCTGAACATTTTCTCAAACCATTTATACGGAATTTTTGCGTTCTCGTATCCCCATTCCGCTGCAACCGGCAGATATAACCTATTAGCATTTGTTTTCTTTGAAATCTCGGTCTGGATTTTAACATCATTTCCTTTAAAATGATATTCCGTTTCTTCTTTTACCTGCCGTTCAAACAATGTAGTGGCTTTCTTTGAATAATATGCCAAAAGGTATTCTTCTGCAATCTTTTCTGTATCTAAGGAAAAACCATAAACATATTTAACACCCTTTTCCACAAAAATAAATTCAAAGGATGCAGTGTCTTCTCTGCTTTCCTTGTCTAACAAGAACCTTTCTATATTTATTTTAGATTTTTCTTTTCTTTTTATAGTTGTATTAATAAATTTCAATGCAAAATACAGCGAATCAATAATATTACTTTTCCCACTGGCATTTGGTCCCACCAGACCAATACACCTATATATGGGATGCTCTGATTCCGTATTATTAAGTAATTTATTGGCTTCAACATTTTTGCTCAATGCAGAAAAATTTATAACAATCTCATCTTTAATTGATTTAAAGTTCTTTACAGAATACTGTATAAGCATATATCCACCTCTCGAATTATTATAGCTGTTTTATTACATTTTTTCTCCAATATTGCTATAATATACCTATAATTAAGATTATCATTTTTACTAATATATGTCAAAGGATATACTGTACAGAACTTTATCTGCCCCTCGGCATTACATCAGCGGCGCAATTACTTTCATAAAGCTTCCCATTATCCTATAGGAAAGCTTCCCACGTTTTATTATATCAGACGTGACCTCCCTGCACTTTGCCAGCGTATCCTCAAAGTCAGCCTCAATGTCCGAAATACAGTCCGACCTGTACAGATATGTGGCGCACTCAAAATGATGGTACAGACTGCGGTAATCCAGATTGATGGTGCCTACCACGGCTTTTTCATCATCACTCACAAACACCTTTGCGTGGACGAAGCCGGGAATGTATTCATAAATTTTAACGCCTGCACCCACAAGATATTTATAGTGTGACCTGGCAAGCGCATAGGCAGCCTTTTTGTCCGGAATACCGGGCAGAATCAGCTTTACGTCAACCCCTCTCTGGGCAGCAAATTTCAGAGCGGCCTCCAGCTCATTGTCAAGAATCAGATAGGGCGTCATAATATGTACATAGCTTTTCGCGCGGTTGAGAATATCCATATACACACTTTCACCCACCTTGTACTCGTCAAGGGGACAGTCACAGTACGGCATGACATAGCCGTCGGCCTCCTCCCCCGCTGCAGGTGTGAGAAATTCATCCCACTGGGGATTTGGCTCTAGAAGATTCCACATCTGCAGAAACATCAGTGTAAAACTCTGCACTGCGCCGCCCTTAAGCATCACAGCGGTATCCTTCCAGTGTCCGAAGCGTTCCACATGGTTGATATACTCGTCAGCAAGATTCACACCACCGTTAAAAGCAACCCTGCCGTCTATCACCAGAATCTTCCTATGGTCCCTGTAATTGTAATGTGTGGATATAAAGGGATATATGGGGGAAAAAGGCCTGCATTTGATTCCCAGGCCGGCGAGCCTTCTGGGGTAATCTGCAGTCAGCAGAGATATCTCACACATCCCGTCATACATTACACGCACGTCAACTCCCTGTGCCGCCTTGTCCGCGAGAATCTTTAAAATACTTCCCCACATCAGTCCCTCTTCTATAATAAAATATTCCATAAAAATGAATTTTTCCGCTTTTTGAAGTTCCTCCAGCATTGCCGCAAACTTATCCTCACCAAGGGAAAAATATTTCACACTGGTATCTGGATAAAGCGGAAAACAGCCGCTGCGGTTGAGGTAACGGCACAAATCATCTGTGGCGGAATCCACAATCTCCGGTCTGGTAATGACCGTTTTATCCTGCGGCAGCTTGTCCCTCGTTCCGGCAGCCAGTTCCTTAAGCCGCGCCTTAATCATTCTGTGTCCGATATCTTTTTCCGTAAACAGCAGAAATACTGCCGCAGGTATAGGAAACAGGGACATCAAAAACAGCCATGTCAGCTTTGCTGTTGCGTCCATGTCTATCGTAAACAGATGAAACAACATCCCAATCGTAAAAAGCCAGATTGCAATATTAAATCCCACAACATATTCATGAAACCAGTTGTACACTGACAAAATGATTCCAACCTGCAGCACCAGCAGAAGCACCATCAGTCCGACCCTGCTGAATACAAGCCGCAGTATGCCTTTTCGTTTTCCGGGAATCAGACGCAGAATATCCTCCTGCTTTTCCTCTTTTGCATTCATGTCACTTCAGCCTTTCTTTTTGGCAGACCTCCGTCAGTCTGCTCCTACTTTCTTTCCATCACAAAAATCCGCGCACGGTTCTGAATAATATCTGCCACATCATCCACTGACTTCTGTCCTTCAAAATAAGCCCCTGCCTCTTCGAGGATAATCGACCATAATTCTTCGCCATAGTTTCTTTCCCGCTGTGCGCTGTTGATTAATGCAAGCATCTTGTCAGCCTGCTGCTGTGTCACTGCATACAAATCATAGGGAATATTCTCCCAGTCCCCTGTGGTATAGGGAATCTCCACCGGATTTCCATTGCTGTCCAACACCAGATTCCCTTCTTCGTCGCACTGGTAGACAGGTTCCATACGCTTCTTCACTATGTCGTTATAGGCGGTCTTGTTGATAGGTATGCCCACTATGTCCTCCTTAGGCTTTTCCGATAACAAAGTCTCCACAAAGGACCATGCTGCCTCTTTGTATGGGGAGTCTGCACTGATACAGATACCATCTCTGCTATTTACCACGATACCGGAGGATTCCCCGGACGGAAAACCAACGGCGGTGACAGGCTCGCCGAACACCTGCTCCAGCACCTGCCACTCATCCGGCCCTGTAAACATATAGCGACATAACAGGGCTTTATGATTCATCAGGGCCTCCGGCTCTGTGGTACTGCCATCCCACTCTTCTTTATACTGTGATGCCAGCTCCAGAATTTTTTTAAATTCATCCGAGTCGAACGAACACTCCCCTGTTTCCCAGTTTACATAGGATTCAAAATTATATCTGATAAGATAAAAAAGTACGGTTTCTCTACTGTCATAAGGAAACAGATTCCTGTCGGGATATTCCCCGGCGCAGGAGAGCATTTCATCCAGCGTCCATCCCGTCTCCTCCCCCACCTCAGAGGTTCTGCCCACCAGCGTGGTTATCCACACAACAGGAGGTATCGTACATAATACACCGTCTATGGTATAGCTGTCCAGCACCGATTCAAACAAATCGCTGCGGTCTATTACCTGACTGCCCTCCAGCCAGGGAGTCAAATCCTCAATAATTCCTTTTGCCGCAAACAACTCTATATTCACATCACTCTCCACAAACATATCCGGTGCGTTGCCTGCAACAATATCGTTGTTCAGATCGACGGGGTCCTCATATCCCTTTGTCTCAATTCTGTACCCGCTATTCTTTTTGTTGAAATCTGTAACGGCGGTCTCCAGTCTATAACTTAAGTCCGCATATTTCCACTTTCTGTATCCCAGTGTCAGAACCGCTGTCGTCCCATCCTCCGATTCCCGATCCGTTTCCTCCATTCTTTTCAAAAGAATCAACTGCTTCTTTCCATTCCCGTCATCATAATAAGCCACAATACTGCCATTCTCCAGGGCTGCTGTAAAAGAGATGTACTCCGGATTGATATCATAATCCTGCCATGCCATGAGTTCCGTATAAGTCCGGGTCTCCGGCTCATATTCATACAGTGCACTATTTCCCTTTAACAGTACACCGCCGTCCGGTCCCGGTGTGATATCCGTCCCCCAGATATTAGGCGGCAGATTGTCATAGGCATCGGAAAAATCCTTTTTCGCTGCATCGTAGGCAACAAGGTGCATGTCCATTCCCTCATTTGCATCTGTAGCGACAGCGGCTCTGCCGTCTCCCAGAACACCCAGATTTATACAATCACTGATACGTGAGTTATCTTTCAGTCTCACATCATTGAGGTGTCTGCCTTCTTTATCAAAAATCCACACATAGGAATTACCGTTGCTTAAGTAGATATTCCCTTCCCCATCACCGGCTGCATACACCAGATACGGCATGTCCCCGTCCATCAGCACATACTGGGAGATATCCTCTTCATAAGCCACTGTTTTGTCCTTTGTGACCTTTTTCATATGCCAGGTGCTCTCCTGCAGCTGCCTTGCCCAGTCCTCTTCCGTGGCATTTTCCTCATCTATGGAAGGCATCTGTCTGGTAATGACAATAATGCCTCCCTCTCCATCCGGTAAAATTCTATCCACGCCGCTTTCAAAACCTTCTTCCGAAAGCTCTGTACTGCTTCCATCATATATCACAGCCGGCTGTGCATCCTGACTGTCCAAATCCAGATATTTACAGCAGCCGCTGCTGTCGGAAAACATAACTCTGTTGCCTTCCGTCCACATATTTTTCACCTGCGTGTCCAAATCATCCTTCCAGTCCAAATATTCCGGCTCATACACATAAACACGGCTGTCTGCACCTTCAGGTTCCCCGCCGTCAGGACTTATACTGCTACAGCCTGCCACACCTGCTGCCATTGCACCAGCCAGCACAGCCGCTGTCAATTTTTTCAGCCACTTCTTTTGAATCATCAAGTCTTCTCTCCTTATGCCTATGATTGCAGGTATAACTTTTTACATACATGCATCTATTTCATCATAAGTCTTTTAGAGAATTTGCCAATCTTTTAAACTTTATATATTCTTATTCTTATATATTTTTATTTTTTTCTTCGTACCATAACATTATTTCTCCAGTCCATAAAAAGAGATTTTCCACTCACCGTTTTCCTTTACAAATTCCGCTGTCAGATAAGTAAGGGAGTCTTCATCGGGATTACGAAATTCCAGTGACAAGGTATAACTGTCTGCGCTGCCTTCTGCGTCCACATTATCCAGTCCTTTTATTTCCCTTGTTATTTCCACTTCGTCCGCACGCTCTAAATCCTCATATACATCCACATCCCATGAATAGTCTTTTGTCAGCAGCTGCTTTATCCAATCCACATCCCCCTGAAAATAGGCATTGTAAAAAGCATTCATCCTGTCCTCCAGCTCCAGGGCAGTTTCATTGACAGGAGTTTCCTCCGGTCCGGCGGGCAGGATATTCCGTCCGCCGTCCACAGTAAGCGCAAAGGTATCTGCAATGGCATCCAGTCTTGAGCCCCACTCATATGCTGCTGGAAAACTGGTGGAAACCACCCATACATCGTTGTCCTGACCGTAAACTCTCGCCTCCAGCAGGAGCTGCTCTTCACCCTCTCCGTCAAACCTCTGCAGCTTCCCACTGTATTCGTCGTAGGAATATCCCTCTGCCGCCATGTCGGCTGTCACATCCGCAGACGCTTTATCTCTATAGCGGGCCACTCCCACACTAATGCCGGAAGAATAAACCGCTGCCATCAAGTTCGGTTCCTCCAGCGTTTCATCATAAATCTGCCACCCGTCATCCGGAATATAGATGGAAAAACCATCTCCCACATAAAGTGTGGCAGGCATCTCTTCCGGCATACCCTCAAGCATACATGTAATTACCGCTGTATTTTCTCTCACATTCCCTGCAGACTCCGAACTGCCCAGCTCCTGTAGCAAATCACTGGTGAAAAGCTCCTCTCCGGGCAGACAGTCATTCTCCATAAGATGCGCACGATAGGAAAGGTCTTCTCCTGTCTGCTCAAATACCAGATAAGTGCTGTCGGCATATTCCGGCACCACCCAGCCGTCTGCATCCATGGTCATGCCGCCCGCAGGCACTAACTTTTCCGGGTCGGCAGCCAGAAATTCATAGTTCATACGATATATCTGCAACATCATGCCGTTTAAATCATCATAGGTATAAACGTGTTCCAGCGATGCAATTCTCCAGTTGCTGTAGATACCCGGCTCTGCGTCCGCATATTTGCGCCCCATCAGACGCAGGGCCGCCTCCTGCACAGAAGCAGGCGCTTCGATGCTCCCGCCCAGCATTCCCTCTGTGTTCTGAGTGACTTCCTCGCCTGTAGACAGGGTATTATCCTCTATTTCAAACTGAATCCATTTTCCATCCATATTTACCGCAATGCCGCTGCCGTTAAAAATCACTTCCGAACCAATATATCCGAAATTAGACTGTAATTCCTCCTCCGGTCTCTCCGTTTCTGCCACAGTGGAAGCAATAAACCCAATATGGGGGGAATCCAGCTCCGACACTGCAGCTTCCTCTGCAACCATATCGGATACATCCTGCCCCGTGAAAGCATACAGCCTGCCCAGCACAAAAAGCATCTGCTTTTCCTTTGCTTCGGCCGAGGTTGCAAAGAGTACTACAATGGAAACCACCACTGCTATACTTAATAAAATTACTCCTGTTGTCACTTTCCTAATCTTCATAATGGCAGTAATCCTTTCTTCAATGGCATTTTTGCTGAAATTGTTACACAGAGGAGTCAGACTGCTTCTGCTTTCCTCCATGGAAAGCAGAGTCCTCGCATAGGTGGATTTTGATGTCTGCCCGAACCGGCGCACAACACTTTCATCACAGGACAGCTCAATATCCCTGTTAAACAGAATGTACATCGCCCAGACCAGAGGATTAAACCAATGGATACACAATACAAATACCGCCGCAAGCTTCCATACCATGTCAAAGTGACAGATATGCATATATTCATGCAGCAGGATATACTGTAACTGCTGTCTGTTGCTCCATTCCGTCTTTTTCGGCATCAGAATTACCGGACACAGTATGCCGTAAGTCAGGGGCGCAGCAATTCTGTCAGACTGCCTCATTCTGACGGTACGTTTCAGGGGATGCTCCTGCAGCCACCGGGAAGCATACTCATCACTGACAGGCAGCGATGTCCGAAATTCCAGATAACAGCGCAGATAGGATACCGCAAAGAAAACTGCACACAACACAGCGCCGGCCATCCACAGAATCTGCCAGTTACTCATCCCTTGACCGCTGTCCGCCATATTTTCCACGGGGGCCGGATTCGCATTCATCTGCAGCTCTGCCACCTGGGCAATAACAGGATTCTGCGGAATATCTGCCATCACCTCCTGTATGGGTTCATTTCTGCTTACAAAAGTATATGCGCTCCACATCGATGGAACGGAAAAAGGCACCGCCAGACGAAACAGCACAACACCCCAGAGCAGTACAAATATCTTTTTGGGCAGTCTGTTCACCGTAAGTGCCCGGACAACAATAACAGCCACAATCATAACAGCGCCTGAAACACTCATCTGCAATAAATTCATACCAGTCACCTCACATTTCCCGTAATCTCATTTTTGATTATCACTTTTCTGATTATCTCATTTCTCATCAGGTCATTCCATGTCATCCACAAGCTGCTTCAGCTTCTCAATCTGTTCCGTGGACAGCTTCTTCCTGCCAAGCAGTGCGGCAAACAGTTTATCCACGGAACCGTCATAAACCTTATTAATCAGTTCATTGGTCTCCGCCTCCTGCACCTTCTCCTTGGGTATCAGGGCATGACACATGAAATTGGGTTCCGAACGCTCAATGGCCCCTTTTTTGATACATCTTTTTATCAGGGTATAGGTGGTATTCATATTCCAGCCAGTCTCTTCCTTTAATACATCCGAAATATGTTTGGCTGTAGTATCCCCCTCCCGCCAGAGCACATCCATAATCTTCAGTTCCGAATCAAATAGTTTTATTTCCATCTCGTATCCTCTCATTCTGCCGCTTCGTCGGCTTCATCCCCCTGCCCTCACACTACTATAGTAGTTTATATGTTTATACTACCACAGTAGTTTGTATCTGTCAACACACTACTGCAGTCGTTTGTCAATTTTTTTATACATCACGCAAAAAAGGACACTCCCCTGTTATCAGAGAAATGTCCTTTTATACAAATTCATTCCTAACGCTGCCATTCCGTCTCCATTTAAGTTCATCAAGCATATACTTGCAGAATGCGGAAAACGAGGCGCTGTGTCAGGATGGCGGCTTATCCGGCATAAGCCGGACAGAAAAAAGGGGTCATGCAGAAAGGACATGACCGCTTAGGCGTTGGGTTAATACACAGCAGCCCGATAGGGGATTTTGTCTGTTAAATGACGTTTGCTAGTTTTTGGACTGCTTCCTCTTTCGTGGCAACAAAGAAAACATCTTTCCCCTTGTTGCTCTCATAGATGAAGTCTTTCAGCGGTTTACTTGTGTAATGGGAAAAATCGCCATATATCGCAATCTTTCCGCCATAGTTGATATATTTTTGAAGAATTTCTCCCGCCAAACCGCTGCTTAACACAAAGAAATCTTCGGCTATTAACTTTTTGTCCACGGCGATATACTTCGTGCCTGCTTCATATTTGGCAGACATAAGCAAATCAAGCGCAGAATCGACATCAACAATCACTTGACTGTCGCTTGAAACAATGGCAGCTATCCCGCCGCCGCAATCAATTTTTTCAAACTTCATGCCTGTACCTCTCTTTCCATGAATTGCAGACAAAATCCCGCATTACCGCCGCTGGTAACGCTTTAGGCATTATAGCATGGAGCGGAAAATATATCAATCCCTTTATGGTGTGACAATCGGAGGCAAAAAAACGCCATATTGATGCTGTCCTCCAAGGTTTGGGAGCCTTTATCACTGAATGTCTGCCCTGTGGTTATGATTGTTTAGACAAACTGGAATTTTGATAAGATACTTTTTATAGCATTTAATAATTGTTATATCTTATCTCTAAAAAGTTCGCAAACCCTTGAAAACGCTAAATTTATAGCAAGTGAGTTTGCCCTTATGCTTTCCCTTGTGTTATATCCTTTTCCCTCATGTTACGAACCTTCATAAGGGCAAAAATGAGGGAAAGAAAAACCTGTAACAAATTATAACACAGAATAAATTAGGCG
>CAZRZM010000044.1:1677-19229 GCA_964604575.1 uncultured Acetatifactor sp. | reverse complement strand
AATGAAATATTTTTGAAACCTGCTCAAAAGTACTTGACTTTTGTTAGCAGGTTTTTTTGTGTAAATATTGTATGGTTTCTTGCAATAATTATGGAAATTAACTGTATTTTTCCAACAATTACAATGGATAATGGTTGACGAATGTTTGCTATATTATTATAATAAATATATTAAAAATATCTAAAAAATAAAAAAAGGACAGACAAATATATACGAAATAAATGAAAGGGTGAAGGTGTATGCGAAGAATTAAAGAAATAGGAAAGAAATGTTTTACAATGGTATTATGCGCTGTTCTGGTTGCACTGACAGTGTTTCCGGACGGAGTGTATGCGGAATGGGACAAGAATATCAGTGACACGACAATTAAGGTGATGGATTCCGCAGTCTCTCCCAGCAATGTTACCATTAATCTGTTTGACTATTCTCTGGGAAACTGGACGAATCCGGAAAATGGTGATAATGTAGCGCTTGATAATTTCCAGTGGTGGGATGCCGCTGGTAACGCAAACCTGCAGACAGCATTGCGTGATGGATATATTAATTATAACCATGCCCTTCTGTTCGGCAAGGGAATTATTGACGGCAACAGTATAATAAATAATTTCAGCGGCGTGGATCCCTGGGGTATCTGGAACTGGTGCGGTGAAGGGGACACAATGGCAAGAAAGGGAATGGTGAAAGCGGCTCTGGGCGCTGACGGATACCCTGTGCTGAACCTGCAGAATCTTAAAGACAATTATGTTTCAAATACCATAAATGGAATACAAAGTATGACAGCCGCTTCTCTCGGCAATGCGCCGTTAGAGGAGTCTCTGGCATATCTGTTTGATCCGGATACAGCCAACCGTATTAATTACTGGTCCGCTGACTGCACCACAAATGATGCTGCCAATGCGGCAGTGGAAAGCGGAGACAAAACAGATACGGAATACCCTGCAGCCGGCAAAATATCTTATACAGATGTCAAAGGGCTTCTGCAGTATGGAACCTATGATAATGAACATGGCAGCAGCTTCAATAACAGTTTTTATTACGATTCCCAGCAGAATTATGCCTGGTATGATGCGGCAGACAATTCCTTTAAGCTTTACAGCCAGCCCCGTATTGCATCGTCCAGTGCTGCTGTAACTGCAAGAGGGCAGTTTTTCCCCTTTGTTGAAAAGCCCAATATGGATACTTTAAATGCCGGAGGGGATATAAACCATTATTTTGGTATGACTCTTGAAACAGAATTTTATATGCCGGAAGACGGTATGATTGGAGAAGGCGATAATGCGGAACCCATGATTTTCTATTTCTCCGGAGATGATGACGCATGGATATTCCTTGACGGTGTTCTGGTCGGTGATGTAGGAGGTATGCACAGTCCTATCGGAGTAACCATAAATTTCCATACGGGTGAGATTACATATACGGATGCAGGTAAAAATGGTTCCAGTACTTTGAAAACTGCATTTGATAATGCACATGGAGCAGACCAGCAGCTTCTGAAAGGCGCTACCTTTGAGGCAGGAACCAGGCATACCCTGAAAATGTTTTATATGGAGCGTGGCAATTATGACTCCAACCTTGCGCTTTCTTTCAACTTATACAATCCTTACAGTGATTATATGCTTGAAAATAAGGTAGTGGACAAAGACGGCAATCCGGTAAGTGATGATGACACTAAATTTCTGTTTGATGTGGAATTTAACCGGGCGGACGTTGTGACCGGACTGTTAAAAGGCGAATATGAGTATGTTACTGACAGTGGGGAAAAGGGAATTGTAGTAATATCCGTACCTGATTCCGACACGAATTCCATTGGTAAAATCACTGAGATAAAAGACTCAGATGGAAATACAGTGACGTCAAGTACTTATTTCCACGAGACGGAAGGGAAGGATTTATTTGCTGGGGAAAAGGTATATCAGGCGAATCTGGCAAACGGACAGTGGATTAAATTTTTAAGTCTTCCGGATAAAGCAGAGATTAAGACCACCAGAAACCGGACAGACGGATATAAACTGCAGGAATATAAGGTACTCCCTGAAGATAATGTACCGGATGGTTCTGCCGCAGGCGGAGAGACGGACGAAGTAATTGCAAAGCTTAAGCCATACATAGCAGATAATGCAGGCAGTGGTGACATAGATGCAGCTATGACCGGACTTACAACAACCACCTATTACAATGTCAAAATGGAAGAGGCATTGCTGGTGGTATCCAAGGAAGTAACGCACCAGGAGGGAGTAATGCCTCCTGATGAAGAATTCGAGTTCACCTTAACGATTGCCGGACAGACAGGGTCTCTTACGGCACAGCGGGAGGAGGAAGCTTCCGGCTCCGGAGATGTGTCTTCCGAAGATATAACACTAAACTTTACGAATAATGCGGCGGATTTTACTTTAAAAGCAGACCAGACGCTTAAACTGAAACTGCCGGTGGGAACACACTGTGAAATTCAGGAGAAGAAGGCTTCGAATAATGCTTTTTCCCTTAATCACATATTAATTGATAAAGGTGATAATGCCGATGGAGATATTCCATCAGGAAAGGTTTTCGGTGATATTCCATCAGATGGAAGAAATCTTGTGATTAAGTTTACGAACCGGTATCTGACTTCGGTTACGGCAGTTCTGAATGGCTCCAAAGCCCTGAGCGGACGTGCGTTTCATGAAAATGATGAATTTACTTTTGTGATTGCAGCGGATCCGGCGGATGGTGTCAACCAGGGACCACTGCCACAAAAGACAAGAATTACTATCTATCCCGGAAAAGCTTCGGTGGCAGACATTACTCCGGCAGAAAACACACTTGCCGTTGCAGGAAGTTCTTTTGCGTTTGGCAGTACCGGCAATGAGATTACTTTCACAAAACCTGGAACTTACCATTATCTTATCAGTGAGGTTCATCCAACAGGGGAGGATGCCCTGCCCAGTGTCACCTATGATGCTACGGTTTTCCGGGCGACGGTAAATGTGGTCTGGGATGATACCGTGAAAAAGTTAAGGCTTGCAAATGGTACAAACGGTGAACAGAAGGGAATTACTTATGAAAGCCGTAAGGCGGATAATGCTTCATGGACGGCAGTTGACAGCGATACTTTTGCGTTTGTAAATTATTTCAGCGAGACTGACCTGACACTGAAAGCCACAAAGAATCTGACAGGACGTACTTTCAAGGAAGGGGATACCTTTACCTTCACGATGAGCGGAAGGGATGGGGCGCCGATGCCGGAAGGAACGGATGGAACGACAAAGGTTTATACCAAATCAATCTCCTATACGGACGGCTCGGAAGGCAGCATGAGGGGAAACAGCCATGATTTTGATTTTGCTTCCATCCACTATACGCTGGAGGATGCAGGCAAAACATATGTCTATGACCTGGCGGAAACAAAGGGAAGCCAGAACGGGATTGCTTATGATGAGGCTTCCAGAACAGTAAGCGTTGCCGTAACAAATACGGATGGAAAACTGACGGCAGATGTCACTTATCCTGCCGGTAATCCGGGTACGGCTGTGGACCGTGTGGTATGGAATAACACATATACCGCAGATGAGGGCAGCGTTACCCTGGGGGCCCGCAAAGAAATAAGCGGAAGGGAATGGAGCGATACACTGGATGACGGCAGTTACCGTTTTACGCTGAAAGCCGTCACAGCGGATGCACCGATGCCGCTGGACGGGGAAGGAAATCCCCTGACGAGCCAGACAGTTAAAAATGAAGGACATAATGTGGAATTTTCACAGATTATCTATGGGGAAGCAGGCACCTATGAGTATGAGATTACGGAGAGTAACCCTGATACTCCGGTTCCCGGCGTCACCAGGGATGATGGTGTAATAAAGGTTACAGTGACGGTTACTGACAGTACTGACGGTGAACTGGCAGCCGAGGCAGCATATTCTTATGTAAAAGGCGGGCAGACCACCCCGGACGGAAATACTTTTACGAATATTTATGAACCGGCGGAGATATCACTGACCCTTGAAGCCACAAAGAATCTTTCGGGACGGGAGTTCAGGGCAGGCGACACCTTTACCTTCACCATGATAGGAAGTGAAGGCGCGCCGATGCCGGAGGGTACGTCCGGCGGGACATATACCAGAACAATTTCCTGTACGGATGGCAGCATGACAGGAGACAGCCATGAGTTTGATTTTGCAACAATCCGCTATACACTGGAGGATGTGAAAAAAACATATACCTATACACTGAAAGAAACCAGGGGGACAGCGGCAGGAATTACCTACGATGAAGAGGAGAAGACGGTACAGGTTGGGGTGACCGGAACCGATAAGGACACCCTGCGTGCAAATGCCACTTATCCCGACTCATATCCGGAACCCGATGTAAACCGTGTAGTATGGAATAACTCATATGCCGCAGAGGCGGATGAAGTTACAGTGAGTATATCCAAGGAAATAACAGGAAGAGACTGGTCTGATGCACTGGATGACGGCAGTTACCGTTTCACGCTGGAAGCCGTTACAGAAGGGGCACCGATGCCGCTGGACGGGGAAGGAAATCCCCTGGTAAGCCAGACGGTCAAAAACAGCAGCCATACAGTGGAGTTTTCTCCGGTTAAGTATACGGAAAAGGGTGTATATGACTATCAGATTACGGAGGAGGACTCCACAGTTCCCGGTGTCATGAAAGACGATGGTGTCATAAAAGTCAGAGTGACAGTTACGGATGATACAGACGGTAATCTGGCGGCTGTACCGGAATATTCCTATGTGAAAGACGGCCAGACCAGACCGGATGAAAAAACTTTCATAAATACCTACAGAAGTGAAGATGCCTCTGTCAGCATTACTGCGAGAAAAGCTGTTGGCGACGGTTACCGCATGATAGGCGGGGATTTTAATTTCCATATCCGTCCCGCTGACAGCAATCCGGCCCCCGACCCGGTTAAGGAAGGCTTTGTTTCCAATGATGCGGACGGAAATATAGTGTTTGCAGAGAATGCTGTCTATACTGCCCAGGGCACATACCGTTATGATGTGCATGAACTGAGCGGCAGGGACGGACAGCAGACCGTCCAGGGTATTATTTATGATGATAATATTTTTACGGTTACTGTTAATGTAAAGAATAATCCGGAGAAAGGCATTCTGGAAGCTGCTGTGACCTATGTAAACAGGAACAGCGGCAGTGCGGTGGATTCCATTGTCTTTAACAACGGCTATGTCCCGCTGAATACCAGTGTGCTTCTGTGGGGAAGTAAAACTTTAAATGGAAAGAACCTGACGGATAATGAATTTACTTTTGAACTGACACCGGTAAGCGCAGATTATGGGGAAGCGGTATCCGGAGGAAACGGGGCAGTATCGGGAGGAGACGGAAGCGTTTCCGGAGGAAATGGAGCGGTATCGGGAGGAGACGGAAGTGTTTCCGGAAACAGTGCATCTGCGCCAGCAGAAAATTTACCGGTCCAGCCTGTAATATCCACGGATATTCCGATGCCTGCTGTATCCACAGCCACAAATACCGCGGCGGGAATCTTTGCATTTGGTGAGATTACTTTCACGGAGGCCGGCACATATACCTATAAGATTACCGAGAGGAACGATGGCAGGCAGGGATACACCTATGACAGTACAGAATATACGGTAACGGTGGATGTTGCGGATAACGGCGGACAGCTTACCGCCACAGTGGCAGGTCTTGACAGGGTCAGGTTTGTGAACAGCTACAGGAATCCTGAGCCGGAACCCGAGAAACCCACGCCGGAAAAGCCAACGCCCGAAAAACCTGCACCGGAAAAGCCGACTCCGGCTCCCCAGCCTGCGCCGACTACCGGAAATTCCAGGAAAGAAAATTCTGCAACTGCGGCGAACAGTCCCAAGACAGGCGATGATTCAAAGATTATGTTGTGGATGGCGTTGTGTGCAGCAGCCCTGGCAGTGGAAAGCGGTATGCTTCTGCTGAAACGTCGCAGACGATAATAGGCTTCCAGTGCCTGTCTATACGGTACTAATATCTACCTTTATCTATTTTAGTATGATAATGAGCCATAAAAGCCGGCTCATTATCATACTATTTTTTTCGACAGAATGGTTTGCCCAAAACCTAAATGAGATAATATTTAAAAGAAAATATTTACACTGTATAAAAATAGAGATATAATCATATCATAAAAATGATATGGAGGTGACAGATATGATAATCAAAGCATCAGCAGCTTTGCGTAATGATTACACATCAATTTCAAATATGGCAAAAGAGACAAAAGAACCGATTTATATTACTAAGAATGGCGAGGGTGATTTAGTGCTTATGAGCATTGATGCCTTTGAGAGAAGAGAACAGATATTAAAGCTTCGTGAAAAGGTATTGCAGGCGGAGCAGGAACGCATAGATGGAGCAGAAACTCTAAGTGTATCACAGGCCAGAGCACAATTAAGGGAGAGAATAAATGACATATAAAGTAGAAATTCTCCCTACGGCATGGGAAGATTTGAAACATATAGAAGATTGGTATTTGGTACAGTTTGGCACAGAAACAGCTTTAAAAGTAAGCGATTCCATACTTGATGCAATGGAACGATTGGAAAGTTTTCCTGATTCCGGTTCTTTGACACCGGATGAATGCTTGAATCAAAGAGGATATCGGATGGTTATTTGTAAAAAACATGTTATTATTTATAGACAGATTGAAAACAGTGTGTATATATATCATATTGCGGATACACAGACAGAATATACAAAGTTGTTTTTATTAAATGCGCCAGAACAATAAGGCATAAGCACACCACCTCCTGCATATACATTTAACAGTAATAGCAGGAGGTTTTTCTATGGATTATACAGCGAATACATATGACCTTTATCTCGACATACAAAAACGTACCGGGGGAGAAATTTATATAGGCGTTCTGGGTCCTGTGCGTACAGGAAAATCCACCTTTATCAAAAGGTTTATGGACGAGATGGTACTGCCCAACATGGAAGATGAACATGCGAAAAGCAGGGCACAGGATGAACTTCCCCAAAGTGCCGGAGGCAGAACAATTACCACTACTGAGCCCAAATTTATTCCCAATGAGGCTGCCACAGTGAAATTAAATGATGACACAGAAGTGAAAATTCGTCTGATTGACTGTGTGGGATACATGGTGGAGGGCGCTGCGGGACATATGGAGGAGGATGTGGAGCGCATGGTAAAAACACCATGGTTCGACACAGAGATACCTTTTACACAGGCAGCGGAGGTGGGAACAGATAAAGTAATGAATGACCATTCCACAATCGGTCTGGTGGTTACGACAGACGGCTCCATCGGTGATATTCCACGAAATAATTATCTGGAGGCAGAGGAAAAGACCATTCTTGCGCTGAAGCGACTTAAGAAACCGTTTCTGGTGCTGGTAAACAGTCAGAAACCTTTTTCGGAGGAAGCAAAGGAAACAGCGGATTTCATTTCCCAGAAATATGGTGTGGCTGCCATGACGGTAAATTGTGAACAGCTCAAGAAGGAAGATATACATAAGATTCTGGAGAATATTTTATATGAGTTCCCCTTGTCAGCCATGGAGTTTTATATGCCCAAATGGGTGGAAATGCTGCCCCTCGACAACCGTATGAAGCAGGATATCATGAATCAGGTCAGACAGAAAATGCCGGATTACCAGACGATTCGTGATTGTATCAACCAGCCGGTGCAGTTAGAGAGCGATTATGTAAAACGCTGCAAGATGGACGGTGTTTATTTAAGTAATGGTCTTGTGAAAGTGCTTCTGGATGTGGATGAGGCGTATTATTATGAGATGCTGACAGAAATGGTGGGAGAAGAGATTACGGATGAATACCAGCTTATACATAAACTGCAGGAATTTGCTTCCATGAAAAAAGAATACGATAAGGTATTGAATGCGGTGGGTACTGTGCGGATGAAAGGCTATGGAGTGGTAACACCGGAGCGGGATGAGATTGTACTGGAACAGCCGGAACTGATAAAACATGGCAACAAATACGGAGTGAAAATCAAGGCAACCAGTCCTTCCATTCATTTAATCCGGGCGAATATTGAGACAGAGATTGCACCCATCGTAGGTACAAAAGAGCAGGCGGACGATTTAATCCGTTATATCAATCAGGCGGATGCCGGAGACGGTATCTGGGAAACCAATATTTTCGGCAAAACAGTGGAGCAGTTAGTCAACGATGGCATCACCTCCAAAGTAATTTCCATCGGGGAGGAAAGCCAGTTGAAACTTCAGGATACCATGCAGAAGATTGTGAATGACAGTAATGGCGGCATGGTCTGCATTATTATCTGATTTGCAAGCAGCGCAGCAGCATTTTGTGAATGGTTCTGAACAGTTACCGGATATAGTGAGCTACAACATATCCGTAAACGGTAATTAACAGAAACGCAGCAATGAATACACTTATCAGAGTAAAGAAACCTGTAGAGAGATAGTTTATTACGCTGTCCTTTATGGGTTTTTTGCATGTCAGATGTCTGATAATGGAAAGTAACAGACACATACCTTTCTGCAAACCCCGTGTTGTGTAATATGCCAGCGGAATCAAAATGGGCAGAATATACCGTCCCTGGGGCTGGTAGTCGGAACTGTAGGAATAATAGATGCTCAGTATAGCAGGCATGGCAATACAGAAAACCATATTCAGGTGAAAAAATCTTCCAAATGCCGGACGGTCTGCAAACAAGCCTTTTTCACAATGCACTTTTTTCCAGGAAAACAGTA
Source organism: uncultured Acetatifactor sp. (assembly GCA_964604575.1). GTDB lineage: Bacteria > Bacillota > Clostridia > Lachnospirales > Lachnospiraceae > Acetatifactor. The sequence goes on along the minus strand of CAZRZM010000044.1, from coordinate 10,524 downwards.
CGCAGCACAGAATACCCACAAGGAAAAGTAATTTGTAAAAGCGGTATATCCACACAGAGGTGGTAATCGTCATGGGACCGAATGCACAGATAAAACTGATAATTGAAATATCAATAAAAGAAGTGCCGGTAAGCATATCCCATACGGATAATCCCTGATTCCGGTATGTCTCCCGGGTCAGGGGATTCACAGAGGGCACCGCATAGAGGGTGGCGCAGTAATCTCTGGTTTTCAATCCCAGAAAATCGCCGTCATAGAGAATATAGCTGCGGATAAACCACCAGCCGATTCCCAGAAGAACCAGTGCGCTTATAAAAATTCCCTTCTGAAAAAAAGGTTTCCAGTTGAAAGAAAGCCGCCCATTATGGCAGGAGAGAAAAAAAGCTATAAACAGCAAAATGCAGCTTAAAATAAAACCGTATGCGTTATAATAGGACAATGCGCACAGAATAATGCCCACGGACAAAAAGAGGCAGGAGCGTATGGAGAAATTTTCCTGAATGCCTTTTGTCAGTCCATACAGCATAATGGCAATGGAAAGCATACAACAGGAGTCTGTATTTACATAGGTGTGTACAAAAATATTCTGTGGCAGAAACATGACAAGAAAAGCAAACAGATATTGCAGGCGTTTGTCAGAAAACCACTTTTTGGACAACAGTAATACAAACAGTGCCATAAGCAGACCGAATGTAAAGTTCACCAGTCTTGCAGTGTAGAAAAGCATGGCGGAAGTGGGGTGGAACAATGTCACAAAGCGCATGGCAAGTGCCTGAATGATATAGGGCAGAATAGGCTGGAAGGCATAGGAGAATCCATAGGAGTTGATGCGGATGGATTCCTCAAAGCCATTGGGAAGACTGCCGGTATGCCATATGTACTGTGCAATGGCATTGCGGCTGTACTCGTCGGGCGGGTCGCCAAAAGGCTGTACGAAAACAAGAGTCAGTGCAACGACAGTATATAATAAAAAATAAAAGACAATCACGAAAGGTTCCAATTTCCATTTTTTTTGTTTCATGTATTTATACTCCACTATTTTTGCAATGTGTATATTTTACCATAATCTGTCAGAAAATAAAACAAAGGAATTGCTTTTTATATGCTTTTTCTGTATAATGATTATATTATTTTTATATTAAGATTATAGATTGAAATTTCTTAAATTTTTTTAATAAGATATAGTCTGCCATGTGATAGAAATTGTATGAAGGAATATATTAACAAGTATCGTAACCACATTATTTTAATGGGGTTGTTTTTATTCATGGGAAAAGAAAAGAGGGTGTTTATGAACAGGGTATATGATAAACTGATGAATTGTTATCAATGTGTGCGGAATAAAACAGATTTTGTGCCCAGGGTTGCCATTGTGCTTGGTTCGGGGCTGGGAGATTACGCAGAGCAGATTCGTGTGGCGCAGGAAATTCCATATGGGGAGATTGAAGGTTTTCCGGTGTCCACAGTACCGGGACATGACGGCAGATTTATATTGGGATATATTGATGAAGTGCCGGTTATCTGTATGAAAGGAAGAGTACATTACTATGAGGGATATTCCATTACGGATGTGGTATTGCCCGTCCGTCTGATGAAGCTTTTGGGAGCAGAGATTTTACTGCTTACCAATGCGGCAGGCGGAGTGAATACTTCCTATCATGCAGGGGATTTGATGCTGATTCGTGACCATATCTCCATGTTTGCACCCAATCCGCTGATTGGTGCCAATATAGAGGAACTGGGAACCCGCTTCCCGGATATGAGTAAGGTATATGATGATAAGCTGCAGCATCTGATTCGGGATGTGGCGCAGGAGAATGATATCTACCTTCAGGAAGGTATTTATGCACAGTTGACAGGACCGTCTTTTGAATCTCCGGCAGAAATCCACGCCCTGAGAATGCTTGGATGTGATGCGGTGGGAATGAGTACTGTGGTGGAGGCGATTGCGGCAAACCACTGCGGTATGCGGATTGCAGGAATTTCCTGTATCTGCAATCTGGCTGCAGGAATGACAGCCAGTCCCTTAAGTCATGCGGAAGTACAGGAGGCGGCAGACAGGACAGCGCCGAAATTTAAAAAGCTGTTGACGGAAGCAGTGAAAAAAATGTAAAGGACGGAGGGGCAGGACCAAATGCAGCAGGAAGCAGACAGGAAACGGACAATAGAGGAACTGATACAGTCGGCGCTGGATGCCAGAAAAATGGCGTATGCCCCATATTCCCATTATCTTGTGGGGGCGGCTCTGTGTACCAAAAACGGAAAAATATATCAGGGCGGCAATATTGAAAACGCTTCCTATGGAGCCACCAACTGCGCGGAGCGGACGGCGTTTTTCCGCGCGGTCAGTGAGGGGGAGAGGGCATTTTGGGGCATTGCCATCGCCGGAGGACTGGAAGGGGAGGAGCCTGTGGATTATGCTTATCCCTGCGGAATCTGCAGGCAGGTTATGCAGGAATTTGCCGACAGAGATTTTGTGATTATTGTGGCAAAAAGTATAGAGGACTATAAAACATATTCCCTGGAGGAGATACTGCCCTTTGGATTTGGAGGAGAATCAATCAGATGAATATCAGGTTATATAATGCAAGGGTTCTGACAATGGAAAAGTGTAAGCCTGTTTTTGAAGGGGAGGTCTGGGTAAAAAACGAAAAAATTGTCTATGTGGCAGAGAGGCAGGAGTTACCGGCAGCGAGGGAAAAAGCTAAGATGCCGCCAATTTCATGGGATTTGGAGATGGACTGTAAGGGAAATTTACTGATGCCGGGATTTAAGGATGCACATACCCATTCTCCCATGACATTCCTGCGTTCCTTTGCGGATGATTTACCGTTGCAGGAATGGCTGGAGACAAAAGTATTTCCCATGGAGCAGAAGCTTACTTATGATGATATTTATCTGTTGACAAAGCTGGCGGTGTTGGAATACGTCACTTCCGGCATAACCTCTATTTTTGATATGTATCTGATGCCGGGAGCAGTGGCAGAGGCCTGTATGGATACGGGAATGCGGTGTGTGCTGGTAAGTGGTCTGAATAACTTTACTTCTTCCCTGGAGCAGATGGAAGAGGAGTATTTAAAGTGGAATAAAAGAAATTCCCTTATCAGTTATCAGTTGGGATTTCATGCGGAGTATACCTGTTCCAGGGAGCTCTTATATGGTGTGGCACAGCTTGCCCACAGATATCAGGCACCGGTTTACACCCATCTGGCAGAGACGCGGAAGGAAGTGGAGGAGTGTAAGGAGAGATATGGAATGACACCTGCGGTCTTTCTGGATTCCATGGGAATGTTTGATTTTGGAGGCGGTGGATTTCATTGTGTACATATGACAGAGCAGGATATGGATGTTTTCCAAAAAAGGCATCTGTATGCGATTACCAATGCAGGCTCCAACACCAAACTTGCCAGTGGAATTGCGCCTATTGCAGAATTTGAAAGACGTAAGATTCCGGTTGCAATCGGTACGGACGGGGCTGCCAGCAATAATTGTCTGGATATGTTCCGGGAGATGTTTCTGGTGTCAGGGCTCAGTAAACTCAGGGAGCAGGACGCGGCAAGTCTGGATGCTGTAAGGGTGCTGCGTATGGCAACGGTTCATGGCGCCGGGGCCATGGGACTGAATAAAACAGATATTTTGGCAAAAGGTAAGGCGGCGGATATGATTATGATAGATTTACACCAGCCTAACATGCAGCCCATACACGATATCCGCAAAAATCTGGTGTACAGCGGCAGCAAATCCAATGTTATAATGACTATGGTAAATGGTAAAATACTATATAGAAACGGTGAGTTCAATATTGGTGAGTCACCTGAGAGTATCTACACAAAGGCTAATGCCATTGTAAAAAAGATGTTATCAAAGATATAATCTTTGGAAAATCCAGGATGTAATCTGAGGAATCTCAGACATCATATACAATTCTCTAAAACTTACAGGAGGGAAAAACATGTTAGAGAAAATGTTCAAACTTAAGGAGAACAAGACCACGATTAAGACAGAAATTATGGCGGGTATTACCACCTTCATGACGATGGCTTATATTCTGGCGGTAAATCCGAATATTCTTTCCGATGCCGGAATGAATAAAAATGCTGTACTTATTGCAACTGCGCTTGCTTCCTTTGTGGGAACTGCGCTTATGGCACTGCTTGCGAACTATCCGTTCGCACTGGCTCCCGGTATGGGACTGAATGCTTATTTTGCCTACACTGTAGTATTGGGTTACGGTTATTCCTGGCAGATTGCACTGCTGGCAGTATTTATTGAGGGTATTATTTTCATCCTCCTTTCCGTCACCAATGTGCGAGAGGCTATCTTTAATGCAATTCCCATGACACTGAAATCTGCGGTCAGCGCAGGTATCGGTCTGTTTATTGCATTTATCGGTCTTCAGAATGCAAAGCTGGTAGTGGACAATGGTTCCACTCTGGTTTCCTACCAGAATTTTAAAGAGAATTTCTCTTCGGTGGGTATGGGTGCGCTGCTGGCGCTGATTGGTGTTCTGGTAACCGCATTTCTGCTTGTGAAAAAGGTAAAGGGAGGAATCCTTTTTGGTATTCTGATTACATGGATTCTGGGCATTCTCTGTGAGCTGGTTGGTTTCTATCAGCCCAATGCGGATTTGGGAATGTATTCTGTGATTCCTTCTGCCATTGTATCTTTTGACTTTTCTTCTATTGGACAGACCTTTGGACAAGTTTTCAAGGCTGATTTTGGAGCATTGAAAATAGTAGATTTGATTGTCATTGTATTTGCGTTCCTATTTGTGGATGTTTTTGATACGCTGGGTACTCTGATTGGTGTGTCCTCCAAAGCAGATATGCTGGACAAGGACGGAAAGCTTCCCAGAATTAAAGGTGCGCTTCTGGCAGATGCAGTTGCCACCAGTGTGGGTGCGGTACTTGGTACTTCCACCACAACCACATATGTGGAAAGTGCATCCGGTGTAACAGAGGGAGGAAGAACGGGTCTGACTGCCATGACTACCGGTTTGTTATTCCTGCTGGCACTGGTTTTCTCACCTTTGTTCCTTACCATTCCTTCCTTTGCAACAGCCCCTGCATTGATTATTGTAGGTTTTTATATGATTGCATCAGTTGCAAAGATAGACTGGAACAATATGCTTGAGGCAATTCCCGCATTCCTGTGCATTCTGTGTATGCCTTTGATGTACAGTATTTCCGAGGGTATTGCCATTGGTGTTATTTCCTGGACCATTCTTCATCTGTGTACAGGAAAGACAAAAGGTAAGGTCAGTGTACTGATGTATATTCTCACAGTCCTTTTTGTCCTGAAATATATTTTCCTATAATAAATTTTGCATTGATTTAAGGTAACAGTTCAGTTTTGCATCCGGTGGCGTGACCTGATGTAGAATTGGACTGTTACGGTTTGAGGAGAGTTATGGAGTATCTTGTATTAGGAATCGCATTGTTCCTGTTTTTTGGATGTGTTTTTGTAAAAGAAGCTTTGTATGCCAAAAGAAAAGAAAAACAGTTTGTGGACTGGCTGTATCAGAATTATGGACAACTGCCCGAACGGGAGTTTTCCCAGGAAAGGTACAGCAGGGTGGGCAGTTATTTTGAACGCCACAGGCAGGAAGGGCAGATTGACGACATTACCTGGAATGACCTGAATATGGATGCGTTTTTTAGACAGATAAATTATACTTTTTCGGCTTCAGGAGAAGAGTATTTATATTATACACTGCGTAATGTGACAAACACCAAAGAAGAGCTGGAACATCTGGAAGAGGTTGTGGATTTTTTTATGCAGCATCCACATGAAAGGGTTAAAACCCAGCTTCTGATGCGGGATTTGGGTTTTACAGGGAAATTTTCACTGTACGACTATCTGGAAAATCTGGACTATCTGGGTGAACGAAACAGCCGGAAAGAATGGTTTTTGAATTTTTTGTTTGTTCCCTTATTTGGACTTATGTTTTTTAATATGCCGCTGGCGCTTTTGGGGCTGGCAGTTCTGATAGTATATAATATCACCTCTTATTTTAAGGAGAAAAAGGTGATTGAGCCATATATTATCAGTTTTAACTATGTGATGCGGCTTATGAAAATGAGCGGAAAACTGTGTAAGCTGGATATGCCTGCGTGCAGGGAGCACCAGCAGATTATCGTAAAGCATAATAAGGAGCTGCAGGCAGTGACGGCAGGGTCTTTCTGGGTATTCTGGCAGACCTCCGGAAATATTCTGGATGTGGTTATAGATTATGTGAGGATGATTTTTCATGTGGATATCATTATCTTTAACCGGATGCTTGCACACGTAAGGGCACATACTGCGGATATTGATGCCATTATAGGGCAGGTGGGCTATCTGGAGATGGCAGTGGCAGTGGGTGCCATGCGGACTTCCATGGAAGAGGGGTATTGTGTCCCTGTTTTTGAAAAAGGGGATGATATGCGGCTGGTAAATGTATATCATCCATTGTTAAAAAGTCCGGTAAAAAACAGTATTCATGTTAAAAAAGGCATACTGCTTACCGGTTCCAACGCGTCGGGAAAATCTACTTTTCTGCGGACAGTTGCATTAAATGCCATTATGGCGCAGACCCTTCATACCTGCGCGGCAGATGAATATGTGGCTCCATTGTACCGTATCTATTCGTCCATGTCCCTGAAAGATGATATAGGAAGTGGAGAAAGCTATTACATTGTGGAAATCAAGGCATTAAAGCGTATTCTGGATGCGGCAGCTTTGGGAGAGAGGAGAGTTCTTTGTTTTGTGGATGAAGTGCTCCGGGGAACCAATACGGTGGAAAGGATTGCTGCATCCACACAGATTTTAAAAAGCCTTACCGGCATGAATCTGCTGTGTTTTGCCGCCACCCATGATATAGAACTGACAGGACTTCTGGAAAATGAGTTTGACAATTATCATTTTGAAGAGGAAATCAGGGATGGGGATATTTTCTTTCATTATAAACTTCTGGATGGCAGAGCGACCACCAGAAATGCCATAAAACTACTGGAGATTATGGGATATGCTCCTGAGATTATAGACAGCGCCCAGAAAATGGCTGGTGATTTTCTTGCCACCGGACAGTGGAAGGCGTGATGAAACGGCAAGTTCTACCGGTACCGGAATGCTTCGGCGCCGGTAGAAGCTGAGATAATTCAGGCAGAGAACTGTCTTGACGAAAAGGGTGCTGTATTGCTATACTTTAAAAGATGGACGTGCATTGAGACAGCACAGAAATGGAGGAATTACTATGGTAAATTTTGTAAACAGTTTTTTATCTTATCTGGCAGTGATGGCAGTGATTGTTGTAGTGGCAGGTATCGCCATTACCATTGGTATTACATTGCGCAAATCGAAAAATAAAAACTCCGGTGGAGATGCAGCATGGCAAAATCAGAAGGACAAAAACTGAAGCTGTTATATATTGTAAAAATGTTAGAGGAATATTCCGACGAGAATCATCCGCTCAGTACCCAGGAGATTATCAGGAGGCTGGATGCGGAGGGGATTCGCTCGGAACGCAAGAGTATCTATGATGATATGGCAAAGCTCATTGATTTTGGTTACGATATCATACAGGTGCACAGCAGACTGGGCGGCGGGTATTATCTTGCAGGCAGGGAATTTGAGCTTGCGGAGCTGAAACTGATGGTGGATGCGGTGCAGTCTTCCCGGTTCATCACCACCAAAAAGTCCAGGGAGCTGATAAAGAAGCTGGAAAAAAAAGCCGGAAAATACGATGCCGGGAAATTACAGCGTCAGGTATATGTGGCAGGACGTATCAAAACGGAAAATGAAAGTATTTATTACAATATAGATAATATACACCGCGCCATTCAGGAGAACAAGCAGATTCGGTTTCAGTATCTGGACTGGAATCTGAAAAAAGAACTGGTGCCCAGGGATGCCACGACACGCATCGTCAGTCCATGGGCATTGATATGGCAGGTGGAGAATTATTATCTGGCAGCTTTTGATCCCCAGGATGAACTCATGAAACATTACCGCGTGGATAAAATGGGAAAAGTAGAAGTGCTGGAGCAGCCGCGGATGGGACTGGAAGCATTTGAGAAAGTGGATTTGGCTGTTTACACCAACCAGACATTTGGTATGTATGGCGGAGAGCAGGAGACCGTCACCATGCAGTTTCCCAATGAGCTTGTGGGTGTGGTGCTGGACAGATTCGGCAGGGAGGCAGATATCCGTCCCATGAAGGATGGGTTTTTCCGAATCCGGACAAAGGTGGCTGTCAGTGGACAGTTTTATGGCTGGCTTGCCGGAATCGGTGCAGATGCACAGATTATTGCGCCGGAAAATGTCAGGGAAAAATATCAGGATTATCTGCGGAAAATATTGTTATCATCAGAGAAAATGAATAGTCAAGTGTAAATATGAAAAAAGGTATCTAAATTTTAGATGCCTTTTTTGTATATATTTCTTTGGTATCCGTCGTTGACAAGAAGAGGATTCTTTTTTATACTGTTAATTAATGGGCACAATATATTGTAGTTATATTTTCAAAAATACCATATAAAGTGCCGGAAACAGCGAAAATGCAGGGCTGTATAAATAACAAATGACATAAAGAAGGGGTTGGACGTAATGAGCAGTAATTTTGAACATGCAAATGTTGACGATGTAGAATATGGTATGGAGTATTGTCCTTCCAAAAAGGTCTATGTTGTGAAAAAAGACGGAAGCAGGGAAGCTTTCAATGTACAGAAAGTAATCAATGCTGTGGGAAAGAGTGCGTACAGGGCATTGACGAAGTTTACGGAGGATGAGAAAAGACACATCTGTCAGTTTGTGGTAGATAAAGTAAATGAACTGGATGCGGATGAAGTGCCAATTCCGATTATGCAC
>CAZRZM010000044.1:0-1667 GCA_964604575.1 uncultured Acetatifactor sp. | reverse complement strand
ATATTGTGGAGAGCGCACTGGAGCAGGTAAAGCCGGTTGTGGCAAAGAGTTACCGCGATTACCGCAATTATAAGCAGGATTTTGTGCGTATGCTGGATGATGTATATAAGAAAAGCCAGTCCATCATGTATATCGGAGACAAAGAAAATGCCAATACGGATTCTGCGCTGGTATCCACCAAGAGAAGCCTTATTTTTAACCAGCTTAATAAGTCTCTGTACCAGAAATTTTTCCTGACAACGGAAGAGATTCAGGCATGTCGTGACGGTTATATCTATGTACATGATATGTCTGCCAGAAGGGATACCATGAACTGCTGTCTTTTTGATGTGCAGAATGTTCTGACCGGCGGTTTTGAGATGGGTAATATCTGGTATAACGAACCCAAGACGCTGGATGTTGCATTTGATGTTATCGGCGATATTGTACTTAGCGCTGCCAGCCAGCAGTACGGCGGATTTACAGTTCCCAGTGTGGATACCATACTGGAGCCTTATGCAGAGAAATCCTATAAGCGTAATATTGAGAAATATGTGGAACTGGGCATTGGACGCGAAAAAGCGGAGGAAGTTGCTTACAAAGATGTAGTCAAGGAGTTTGAGCAGGGATTCCAGGGATGGGAATATAAGTTTAACACGGTTGCCAGCAGCCGCGGTGATTATCCTTTTATTACAGTGACCGCGGGTACGGGAACCGGAAGATTTGCAAAGCTTGCAACGATTACCATGCTGGATGTGAGAAGAAAAGGGCAGGGTAAAGAGGAATGTAAGAAACCGGTGCTTTTCCCCAAAATTGTGTTCCTTTACGATGAGAATCTTCATGGACCGGGCAAAGAGCTGGAAGATGTGTTTGAGGCAGGTGTGCGCTGTTCCGCCAAAACCATGTATCCCGACTGGCTGAGCCTTACCGGCAAGGGATACGTTGCCAGCATATACAAACAGTATGGCAAAATCATATCCCCTATGGGCTGCCGCGCCTTTTTGTCTCCATGGTATGAAAGAGGCGGTATGCACCCGGCAGACGATAATGACACTCCGGTATTTGTGGGACGTTTCAACATTGGAGCAGTATCCCTGCATCTGCCTATGATTCTGGCAAAAGCAAGAAAAGAGAGCAGGGATTTTTATGAAGTTCTGGATTATTATCTGGAACTGATTCGTCAGCTACATATCCGTACTTATGCCTATCTGGGCGAAATGAGAGCATCCACGAATCCGCTGGCATACTGTGAAGGTGGATTCTTAGGTGGTAATTTGAAACTGACAGACAAGATTAAACCGCTTTTAAAATCTGCAACAGCAAGCTTTGGCATTACCGCGCTGAATGAACTGCAGGAGCTCTACAATGGTAAATCGCTGGTGGAAGACGGTGAGTTTGCGGTAGAGGTATTAGAGCATATTAATAACAAAATAAGTGAATATAAAGAGGCGGACGGCAATCTCTATGCCATTTATGGGACGCCCGCTGAGAATCTGTGTGGTCTGCAGGTAAAACAGTTCCGCAAAAAATATGGTATTATCGAAGGTGTTTCTGACAGGGAATATGTATCCAACAGTTTCCACTGCCATGTAACAGAGGATATTACACCTATCCAGAAGCAGGATTTGGAGAACCGATTCTGGGATTTAAGTAATGGCGGTAAGATTCAGTATGTAAAATATCCCATT
>CAZRZM010000043.1:5839-19298 GCA_964604575.1 uncultured Acetatifactor sp. | reverse complement strand
ATATCTTGATTTAAAGTATATATTTTTACATTTTACCGACATTATTCCAAACAAAAGAAAGCCCGCCATAATTATCAGGGGAACATATTGTGCCGAATGATATGCTTTTGCTTTTCCCGCAACAATGCTGCTCAGCACCGGCACAGACATCATGGCAGGCACACAGATAAAAATCCATAAATTCCTCTTCTTAACAGTATAAAAAACAGCAAATGCCCCTATTATAATCCAGGCCAGCACAAGAAAGGTAATTGGCAGATATACAGCCGCATTTACATAATATCTTAAATACAGCTTCTTTATCAACATTCCCAATGCACCGGGTATAACAAATAAATCTCCAAACATGGGATTATAATCATTCATCCCATATTTTGCCATGTTATCCAAATGATATGCCCACATCAGAATCTCGTGCATCAATGCACGTGTAAGCATACTTATTACCAGTGCCATGCCCCCCCTTATCATCCATGGGAAAAAACGGATATCATAAACTGCCTTTTGTGTTTTATCAGACAGTGCATGCAGAAGCATAAAGGCGATACATGCCCCTATTAAATAACAGTCCATCATCGTTTCATAACAGCCCAGAGCCGCTGCCAGACACAAACCACTCCCCAATATTTTTATCCGGCTATGCCGACAGTCATTCTCCACCGCCTGTAAAAAAAGCAATAGTGCTAATGCCGTTAATCCATACCCTATTGCCACGCCACCATGCAAATAGTACACCCATATCTCGCTGAGAATAGGGCACGACAAAGCCAATGCCGCCGCAAGACCATAAAACCATCCCGGCAGCACAACCTCAACACATACCAAAACTTTCTTCAGAAAATATATCCATAGAGATAAGGACAACGCTAAAATGCAGACGGCAAGACCTTCCACAAGCCATGTCGGCCAGTCGGTTATATGAAAATGTAATACCCTGTTCAGGAAAAACAAAGTCCAGCGGTTGGAACAGACTGACAATCCTTCATCCATAAAAAGTTTCACGGCTGTGTCATCCACTCCAATTGCAAAATGTGTAATACTGTATCCATAACTAAGCACCGCTGTTATAATAAGAATGGTCGGATACCAAAATTTAGACGTTGACTTTATTTTGCTCTTCATTTCATATGCTCCTTACTGCCATTAATGATAATATTGTACTTCCGTTTGCAGATAGACGCAAGGAAAAATATCTTTAACGGTTTTTTCATGGACATCCTTAACTTGACAATCCACATCCCATCCCTATACAATAGATGCAGACAAAATTTCCCAGTCAAAAAGCAAATATTAAATAAATATAACTGTCAGGAGCAGGCCATGAAGACTTTTTCCATGAAATTTACTTCTATGAAGTCCCCAAAAACCAAAAGTGTCATAATATACCTTTCTTCTTTTCTGCTTTCCACGCTGATTATGGCACTTATCCTGCTGGGCAACCACATTTATCCGGGCAGTGAACGAACCATTCTGATTACGGATATGCGGGCACAGCTTATGCCTTTTCTGGCGTCTCTCCGCTATATAGGGCAGGGCGACAATTCCCTTTTCTTCAACTGGTCCCGCACCATGGGAGGAAACTATCTGGGGTTATTTGCCTATTATCTGTCCAGCCCTCTTTCATGGATTACTATACTCTTTGATTTGGAACATATGCCGGAGGCAATTTATGTCTTAAGTCTGTTGAAAATCGGGCTCTGTGGACTGACCTTTTCCCTCTTTCTGGACAGAGGCGTTGCCAAAATGAAAAACCGTCCTGTCATTATCATATTTTCCTGCTGTTATGCCCTGATGTCCTACAACATGCTCTATCTGCCGCTCATCATGTGGACGGACGGCGTAATACTGCTACCTCTGGTTCTGCTGGGCATCGAAAGAATTTTGCAGGGAAAACGGGGCGGACTCTATTTTTTTTCCATAACCATGTGCTTTCTTTCCAATTATTATATCTCCTATATGGTTGGGCTGTTTGCTGTCCTTTACCTGCTCTACCGGCTGTTCTGTAAGTGGACTCCGGGTCGCGGCAAAGAAACCTTTTTGGTACTGCTGCGTTTTGGAATCAACACTCTGCTTGGCATCGGCATCTCCATGCCTTTGATTCTGCCCGTTCTGGAAGACCTGCGGATGGGACGTATCTTAAGCGGTCAGGGCGAAATGAACAAGACGTTCTATTTCTCCTTTTTTGAAGTTTTCCGAAAAATGACTTCCTCCCAATATGACACCGTGACAAACAAGGGGGCTCTGCCTTCTTTGTTCTGTGGCACTGTCATGGTGCTGTTGGCATTATGCTTCTTTTTTCAGAAAAAACATACCCGCAGAGAAAAAATCGGCGGGGGCTTTGTTCTTACTTTTTTACTGCTCAGTTTCTGGATTGTGGAGCTGGACAAGGTGTGGCACGGTTTCCAGTATCCCAACTGGTTTCCCTTCCGGTACGCTTTTGTGTTCAGCACCATGGTTCTGCTCCTCGCCTGTCAGGCTCTGGCGGAAATCGATATCCATAGAATCTCCATAGGTCCTCTTCTCTATAAGATTTTCTGCACCTTTACCCTATTAGAGCTGCTTTTGAACGGTTCCAACATTACCGGCAGTCTGGACAAGGAATGCGGTTATGCCTTACGTTTTGATTATGATAATATGCTGGTTCCTACAAAAGAGCTTATCCGTCAGATAAAAGAGCGGGATGATGGTCTGTACCGGATGGATAAAGACTATTCTTTCTGCATCAATGACTCCATGCTGCTCAATTACAACAGCCTTACCCACTCTTCCTCCACCTTTCACCATAGGGCGGATGAAATGTTCACTTATCTGGGGCTTGCCAGATACCACTGGTGGAATATGAATTATGGTTCCACTTTATTGACGGACAGCCTTTTAGGGGTGAAATACCGTATGGCAGAGCATTCTATGCCCCCTCACTGGAACGCGCTTTCCAAGGAAAAATGGTACACCTTGTATGAAAATCCCTACGCCCTTTCCATGGGATATCTTGTGGACAGCTCCTGCATGGACGAAATTATCCACTGGCAGGACAATCCTTTTGTCAACCAGAATATGCTGCTGCAGACACTTGCAGGTACGGATACTACATACTTCCTGGATGTTCCGGTTACGGTTTCCAACACCGAGGATACCCTGACGGTTACCTTTACTGCGCCCTCCGACCGCCCCTTATATTTCCGGGCTCTGGGAGAGGAAAGAAAATTAACCCCGGAAGAGGAAATATCCTATAATACCATGCTGGACTCCCTAAGCGAGGTAGACCGGTGGGAAGAACTGAAAAAGAAAAGAAGTCAGGTGTCTGTGAACGGAAACAGTGCCGGTGAGTATTTTGATGCCCACAATTCCTGTAACCTCTATCTGGGCACCTTTGCAAAGGGCGAAAAGGTAACCGTTGAAATCCTGCATAACGGCTGGGTCATTCCCGGGGAATGTTTCGTAGCGGAGCTGGACACAGATGCCCTCACTGCCACTCTTATGGATATGGCTTCCGGCAATATAAACATTACAAAACATGAAAAGGGCGGTCTCACCGGAACCGTAACCGCTGCAGAGGGGCAGGCGCTGTTTACCTCCATTCCTTATGACAAAGGATTTACAGTAAAGGTGGATGGTGAAAAAACAGCTTATACCAGCTTTGCAGATACTTTTCTGGTAATTCCCCTGAGTGAGGGCACACACACTATAGAACTTGAGTATATTTCTCCCGGATGGAACACCGGTTGCAGCATTGCAGTAATTACCATACTTCTGGCGATTCTCTACTATGGTATGGCAGGCCACCGGGCGAAGAAAATGGTGTGATTTTTATGCTATACTGCTGTTGCGGATAACCTCACGCACCTTTAAAATCATGGAAGGGGATACGGATAACTCATCAAATCCCATCTCCAGAAATTTTTCTGTGAGTGTGGTATCCGCGCCCAGTTCTCCACAGATACCCACCCAGCAGCCGCCTTTATGACCGTTATCCACCACCATTTTCAGCATACGCAGAATGGCTTCGTGATGGGGGTCATAGATGGCATCCAGCTTGGGATTCTGTCTGTCAATAGCCAGTGTGTATTGTGTCAAATCGTTGGTTCCAATGGAGAAAAAGTCCACTTCCTCTGCCAGCAAATCCGATATCATCACTGCCGCGGGAGTCTCTATCATAATACCTGTCTCACAATCTTTATAGGGAATACCCTCCGCTGTCAGCTCCGCTTTCACTTCTGCTATGATTTCCTTTATCTGTTTTACTTCACTCACAGAGATAATCATGGGGAACATAATGGATATGGTTCCATAGTAGCTCGCCCGGTATATGGCCCGAAGCTGGGTCTTAAATATCTCTTTTTGGTCCAGACAGATACGGATGGCGCGGTAACCCATGGCAGGATTTTCCTCTTTTTCCATCTGAAAATAGTCCACCTGCTTATCAGCGCCGATATCCAGTGTACGGATAATGACCTTTTTGCCCGCCATATTCTCCGCCACTGTCTTGTATGCTGTAAACTGGGCGTCTTCCGTAGGATAATCCTCAGATTCAAGATATAAAAATTCACTGCGGAAAAGTCCGATGCCTCCTGCATCATTGGCAAGTACGTTCGCCACATCTGCGACCTGGCCGATATTGGCATACAGATTAATTTTTCTGCCGCCCAGCGTCACGTTTTCCTTGCCCTTTAATTCCTGGAGCAGACGCTTCTTATTTTCATCCTCTTCCTTGCGGATGCGGTACTGGTTCAGTATTTCTTCTTCCGGCTCTATGAACAGTCTGCCCGTATAGCCGTCCACAATACCCAGTTTGCCATCCGCCTCCTGGGGAAAATCAACGCCTATCAGCGCGGGAATATTCATGGTGCGCGCCAGAATTGCCGTATGGGAATTGGTAGAGCCCAGTCTGGTAACAAAGGAGAGTACTTTTGATTTATCCAACTGGACGGTTTCACTGGGAGCCAGGTCTTCCGCCAGCAGAATCACCGGCTCATCACCAGTCATACTGCCACTTGGGGCGCCATGCAGAATGGATATTACGCGGTTGCTGATATCCTTTACATCCGCCGCCCTCTCCCGCATATAATCATCGTCCATTGCCGCAAACATCCGGGAGAAATTATCTCCGGTGGTCGCCACGGCATATTCCGCGTTTATCTGCTGGGCAGTAATCATATTGGTAACTGACTCCACATAATCCAAATCATCCAGCATCATCTGATGCACCTCAAAAATCATGGCATTTACTTCGCCCACTTCTTTCAAGGCTTTTTCATAAAACTTGGCAAGCTGCTTTTTGGCAACCTCTCTTGCTTCATGGAAGCGCGCAAGCTCTCCCTCTGTATCTGTTATCCGGTAACGCTTCACCTGCTTATCTTTTTTGTTATAAACAGACAATTTTCCAATGGCAATTCCGCCAAAAACACTTTTCCCTTCCCGTACCATAACCTTTCCCTCTCTTCTTTCCTAAAGAATCCTGCTTGTGAGATTCTCCACCCAAAGCACATGGCAGCAGCGTCTATTACAGATTTGCCTCCAGGAAAGCACTCAGCTTCTCCATTGCTTCCTCTTCGCCGTCACCCTCTGTTTTCAATACAATCTCCTGCCCGCATTTTACGCCCAGTCCCATAACTCCCAGAATCCTCTTGGCGTCTACTTCTTTTCCGTCTTTGGAAATAGTTACTTTGCAGGCACATGCTGCCGCCTCTTTTACAAAAAGTCCTGCCGGTCTTGCGTGAATACCCTGTTCATCTTTGATTACATATTTAAATTCTTTCATACGGTTACCTCTTTTCTTAATTTTATTATATTTGTTTCTACATACATGCTTACCGTTTACTCCACTTTTTTCTTAAGAACACCCAGCAGTACACAACTGATTGCGGAACCTACAACCAATGCCACCAGATAGAACAGTGGATGTGCCACCGTAGGGAATACGAAGATTCCACCGTGGGGCGCCATCAGGGTACATCCAAAAGCCATGGACAAGGCTCCTGCCACTGCGGAACCGACGATACATGCGGGAAGAACACGCAGGGGGTCGGATGCCGCAAAAGGAATGGCTCCCTCTGTAATAAAGGATAATCCCATGATAAAGTTGGTGGGACCTGCTTTTCTCTGTTCCTCTGTAAATTTATTTTTGAAAAACAGTGTTGCCAGTGCAATGGCGATGGGGGGAACCATACCGCCAATCATAACAGCCGCCATAATATTGTAATTTCCTGCTGCGATAGATGCCGTACCAAATACATAAGCTGCCTTGTTAATAGGACCACCCATATCCACAGACATCATTCCTGCAACCAGTGCCCCCAGCAGAATGGCACTTGCACCATTTAATCCGTTAAGTCCATTGTTAATCATGGTATTCAACGCTCCAATAGGAGGCTCCACAATATAGGTCATAATCAGACCCACAGACAGAATGCCAAACAGCGGGTACAACAGTACGGGCTTAAGTCCGTCCAGTCCTTTGGGAAGCTTCTCAAATATTTTTTTCAGCAGAACAACCAGATATCCTGCCACAAAACCCGCAACCAGTGCGCCTAAAAATCCTGAGGTTCCATTGGCTGCAATGGCGCCGCCTACAAATCCTACCGCCAGACCGGGACGGTCCGCAATACTCATGGCAATGAAACCTGCCAGAATCGGCAGCATAAACCCAAACGCCACACCACCAATATTTTTGAACATTGCAGCGATAGGTGTGATAGTACCGAAATCGCCTCTCTGGTCCATGGGAAGGGAGTTCAAATCCACAGCAAATCCATCAATCAAAAATGCGATTGCGATGAGAATACCGCCGCCCACTACGAAAGGTAACATATGGGATACGCCGTTCATCAGATGCTTGTAAATCTGGTGTCCAATACTGTCTTTTCCCTCTTCTTCCTCAATCTGGGCAGTACCCTCTGCCTGATACAACGACACATGACCGTTCATTGCTTTGTCCAGCAGTTCTCCCGCCTTGCTGATACCGTCCGCAACTTTGCACTGAATCACCGGTTTTCCCGCAAAACGCTCCATAGGTACCTGGGTGTCTGCGGCTACAATAATGCAGTCTGCTTTCTCAATTTCCGTCTTGGTAAGTACATTTTTTGCACCGCCGCTTCCTCTGGTTTCTACTTTTATCTGACAACCTAACTCTTTGGCTTTTTTCTCCAGAGCCTCCGCCGCCATATAGGTATGGGCAATTCCGGTGGGACATCCGGTGACTGCCAGAATGTATTTAGCGGCTGTCTCTGTATTCTTTGCAGCCTCCTCTGCATCCCTCGCTGCCTCCGCTTTGTCGATTACCTGCAAAAATTCCTCTACGGTTTTTGCACTGCGCAGTCCCGTTGTAAAGTCTTCATCCATCAGCAGAACGGATAATTTACTGAGCACATCCAGATGTACATTATCCTCTGTGTCAGGCGCGGCAATGAGGAAAATCAAATCCACTTTCTCTCCGTCCAGCGCATCAAAATCCACACCACCCTTTACTACCATTGCAGCCAGACCGGGACGGCTTACGGCATCGGATTTACAGTGGGGTATGGCAATCCCTTCCCCGATACCGGTAGTGCTCTCCTGTTCTCTTGCAAAAACACCTTTGCGGTAAGTTTCTTTATCCTTGATTTTACCGCTCTTTGCCATCAGTTCCACCATCTTGTCTATGGCTTCCTGCTTGGTGGCTGCAACGCCTGTCAGTTCAATACTCTCTACTGCCAATAAATCCCTGACTTTCATACTGACCTCTCTTTCTGCCGCTTATGCGGCTCTTATAATTCATGGTCCTCCCATTAAAATAATTCCCTGCTTCTATCTAATAAGGCTTCCACTTCTGCCTTGGTAGCCAGTTCCTCGGAAAATGCTGAGGCACTTCCCGTACAGACACCCATCCGAAAAGCATCCCCGTAATTTCCTTTCTCCAGATAACCTGCAAGAAAACCTGCCACCATGGAATCTCCCGCTCCTACGGAATTTACCACTTTTCCCTTTGGCGCCTCCGCCTGATATATGCTGCCGTCCTCTGCCATCAGTACCGCTCCCTCGCCTGCCATGGATACCAGCACATTCACCGCTCCTTTTTCCTGAAGCTTCCTGGCATAATGAATAACCTCTTCTTTGCTCTCTATCCTCACATCAAATATTTCTCCCAGTTCGTGGTTATTAGGTTTGATTAAAAACGGATGATAGGGCAGTACGTTTACCAGCAGATTTCCAGTGGCATCCACCACTATTTTTAGTTCTTTTTCTTCCAGATGCTTCATAATGTCCATGTAGATGGAACCCGGCATCACATCCGGAATACTGCCTGCCAGTACCAGAATATCGCCGTCCCTTAATTCATCCAGTTTTTCATATAAACCTTTGATATCCTCCGGCTTTATCGCAGGTCCCTGCCCATTGATTTCCGATTCCTCGTCGGAACGAAGCTTAACATTGATACGGGACATTCCTTCCGCCACACGGATAAAATCTGTGGTAATACCTTTTTCCTCCAGCAGGCTCTGTAGCTTATCTCCGGTAAAACCTGCCAGAAATCCCAGGGCGGTGCTGTCATATCCTAAGTTCTGCAGTACCATGGAAACATTGATGCCTTTTCCTCCGGGAAAAATGATTTCTTCCCTGGTACGATTTACCATGCCGGGGGTGAAATGCTCCACCGTCACAATATAATCCAGCGATGGATTAAAAGTTACTGTGTAAATCATTGTCTTATCTCTCCTTTCCGATGCCCCCGCGTTTCGCGGTCATCTTCATTTTCGTTGCCACTGACACTGTATCTTTTGTATCTTTACACTTCCACTATGTTGTGATATTTTTGAAATGCTGTCTGTTTCAAATCTGTGGTGATTACTGTCGCTCTCTCAAAAGAAGCAAAGGTAACGCTGGATATCTGGTTAAATTTGCTCTCATCCGCCAGAACATAACATACTCTGCAGTTTTCCATGGACTTTTTCTTAACCATTGCCTCTTTCACTTCCGGTGTGGAAAATCCGACTTTGGGGTGGATGCCGTTGGTACCCCAGAATCCTTTGGTGAAATTGTATTTCTCCAGAGTAGCCACTGCCTCTTCTCCTACAATCGCTTCCGTTACCGCCTTGAACTCTCCACCCAGCAGATAAACGGTATAGCCTCTTTCCGCCAGCTTCTTGGCATGAGTGACGGCATTTGTCACAAAAACTACCTGTTTTGCACTTACAAAATCTATCATCAGTTCTGTTGTGGTTCCGGCATCCAGATATACAAAATCTCCCGGTTCCATCAGCTCTGCTGCATATTTTGCTATTTTTAATTTCTCTTCCTTGTTCTTTTCCTTCCGGCTGATGCTGTTCTCATCATAGGTACTGTACCTTCCGGATTTTAAAATTGCCCCGCCATGCACTTTCGTGAGCCTGCCTTCGGCATCCAATGTATTCAAATCTCTGCGTATGGTGGACTCGGAAGCGTTCAGTTCTGTCATCAACTGCTGTACCGTCACACTTCCCATACTCTCCAGCATGGATAAAATTCTTGCAAATCTTTCTTCTGTCAGCATTTCTTTCCCTCCGTTTTCGTCCAAGTTCATTCAAAAACGTTCATCGTTTATGTTTTTATTATAGCTTCAAAATCATTCATCGTCAATCATAATCAGTCAAAATCATTCACAAAGATTCATACGTGAATTTGTGTATTGTGCATGAAAGAACTGTCTATACTATTGGTCTATCATATTCTCTTTGTCTGAAAATAATCTCCATTTTCTTAAAATGTAATGAATGCACAAAAAAACAGAGGCTGTCAACCTCTGTTTTTGTATTTATGGAAACTTTCTATACCTTAAACCGGTATCCCACGCCCCATATTGTCTCGATATACTGGGGTTTGGCGGTATCAGGCTCAATTTTTTCACGTATTTTTTTGATGTGGACCGTAACGGTGGCAATATCACCAATGGAATCCATATCCCAGATTTCGCGGAACAGCTCTTCTTTTGTAAATACATGGTTGGGATTCTCCGCAAGGAACGTCAGCAAATCAAATTCCTTGGTGGTAAATGTCTTTTCCTCGCCATCCACATATACGCGTCTGGCTGTTTTGTCGATGCGGATTCCTCTAATCTCCACAATATCATTCTGGGGTTTCTGACTGGTTCCCACCAGTCTCTCATACCGCGCCATATGCGCTTTTACTCTCGCCACCAGCTCACTGGGACTGAAAGGCTTCGTCATATAATCGTCTGCACCCAGACCCAGCCCCCGGATTTTGTCAATATCGTCTTTTTTGGCAGATACCATAAGGATGGGAATATTTTTTTCTTCACGGATTCGTCTGCACACTTCAAAGCCGTCAATACCCGGCAGCATCAAATCCAGAATAACCAGATTATAATCCCCGGTCAGAGCCGCCTGCAGTCCCTCGTCCCCGGAATTGCAGATATCCACCACAAAATCACTTAATTCCAGATAATCCTTCTCCAAATCTGCGATTGCAACCTCGTCTTCCACAATTAATATCTTAACCATATTTTCGCTCCTTTTCTTTCCTCGCTTAAGCCTGCAGTTCAATATATTTTCTCAAAACAAAATGCATACAGGTTCCTTCCCCTTCTTTTGAGGTCGCCCAGATATAACCTCCATGGTCTTCCACTATTTTTTTCACAATGGATAACCCTATTCCGTTTCCTCCCTGGGCAGAATTGCGGGAGGCATCCGTCCGGTAAAAACGCTCAAATATTCTCTGCAAATCCTTCTGGGCAATTCCCTTACCGTTATCCTCAATCTCCACACGGATGGAATCAACTTCGTCCAGAATGCGGATATCAATGACGCCGTTTAACTTGTCCATATATTTTACACTGTTACTGATAATGTTGTTAATGACCTTTTTCATCTGTTCCGGGTCCGCAATAACAATGGTGTCATTATCCACCAGATTGGAATAGTTGAGCTTGATGTTCTTGGACTCTAAATCCAGTCCCACCTCTTCCACACAGTCACCAAAATAATCTGCCACATTAATGCGGTGGAAATTATAAGGAATCCGATTATTGTCAATTCCGGAGTAAGTAGTCAGCTCATTGATTAATTTGTCCATGTCGTTGGCTTTATTATAAATGGTTTTGATGTATTTATCCATCTTCTCCGGAGTGTCCGCAACGCCATCCATAATCCCTTCCACATAACCCTTAATGGCGGTAATAGGTGTTTTCAAATCGTGGGATATGTTGCTGATTAATTCCTTGTTCTGGCTCTCATGCTGTATTTTTTCTTCCGCGGATTCTTTTAACCGCAGTCTCATATCCTCATAATTGCGGTACAAGTCACCGATTTCACCCCTGGCGTCCGTCTGCAGCATATGGTCGAAATTACCGTCCTTGATTTTCTGCATGGCGTTATTCAGTTCATTGATAGGAGTGAAAACACCCTTATGAATCCACTGTGTCAGCATCAGGCTGGTAAATATCAAAATACAGATAATGGCAATCAGCATATCTATCAGAAGATGTTTGGATATCAGTCCATTTACCTTGGTAATCACAAAGACGCTTCCCTCGCTGCCATCTGTAAAAATAAAATCTATCTGCTTCACATATTTTTCCAGCTTATTATAGTAAAAGCCACTTTCTTCCGGCAGGATACCCTCTCCAAATTCCGGTAATTTGGAAAAAATATTCTTTCCGGCTGTCTCATTACCGGAATAATATAAGTCTTCTCCTTTTCGCACAAGAAGATAAGTAGACTTACGCGCAATATCGGAATTAATGTGCTCCAGATATTCCTTATCTTCCAGTCTGGCGGGGTTTTCTTCCGCCTGCTTGAGAAGTTCAAAATATACTTTGTCCGTCACATTAACAAAATCCTGTATGTTGTCCGATATCATGGAATAATCCAGTTCCTGGATTCGGTAACCCTGCCGTATGCTCATCAGATAAATACCTATGACCATAAACGCAAGAATCGTAAGCAAAAGTGGCAGCAGAATAATACTGACAAATGTGACCCTCAACCGTGTTTTGAATTTCATAACTGCTCCATCCTTTCCAACGCGCTTATTTGTAGTATATCACATTCATCTCCCAAATGTATAAAAACACTGCGATATTATCATTAAAAAAAAATAAAATAAAAAGCTGTTGACAGTTTTTTTGAAAGCAGTATAATAGAAATCAGTAACGATTACTGATTTTAAAAAGGAGTTTATATGGCTGTAAAGCATAGCAAACAACGCGACATGATTATGTCATTCCTGATGGGACGAAAAGACCATCCCACAGCGGATACAGTATATATGAATGTGCGAAAGTTAAATCCCAGTATCAGTCTCGGGACCGTGTACCGCAATCTCACTCTTCTGGCAGATATGGGTGAAATTAAAAGGCTTCGCGTGGGGGATGGTGTGGACCATTTCGACGCAGACACTTCCCCCCATTATCATTTTGTCTGTACAGAATGCGGCAGTGTAATGGATTTGAAAATGGAAAGCATCGAATCTATTACCGATATCGCAGGAGCTGATTTCAATGGTACGATTGCAGGACATGTTACTTACTTTTATGGCACCTGTGGGAACTGCAGGGAACCAGACGTGCACTGTATGTAATTTGTTTTAAGTATGGTTTTAAAAATTTTATATAAAAAGGAGAATAGTATTATGAAATTTGTATGTCAAGTATGTGGTTATGTTGCTGAAGGAGATGCTGCACCTGCTGAGTGCCCTATCTGTCATGCACCTGCTGAGAAATTCACTGTTCAGGCTGCTGAGAAAGTATGGGCTGCTGAGCATGTTGTAGGTGTTGCCCAGGGCGCTCCTGAGGACATCATCAAAGATTTAAGAATGAACTTTGAGGGTGAGTGCTCCGAAGTAGGTATGTATCTGGCTATGGCCAGAGTTGCCCACAGAGAAGGCTATCCTGAAATCGGTCTTTACTGGGAAAAAGCAGCTTATGAAGAAGCAGAGCATGCTGCTAAATTTGCAGAGTTGCTCGGTGAAGTTGTTACCGATTCCACCAAGAAAAACCTGGAAATGAGAGTAGATGCCGAGAACGGTGCAACCGCAGGCAAGATGGATTTGGCTAAGAGAGCAAAAGCGCTGAATCTGGACGCAATCCATGACACCGTTCATGAGATGGCCCGTGACGAGGCAAGACACGGCAAGGCATTTGAGGGTCTGTTAAAGAGATACTTTGGTTAAAGACAAATGCCTCGGCATTTGAGGGACTGTTAAAGAGATACTTTAGCTAAAGACAAATGCCCCGGCATTTGAGGGACTTCTCAAGAGATATTTCAGGTAAATTAAAATAGTAGATAAGGAGACGAATGATTATGCAGAAATATTTTTGTAACCCTTGTGGATATACTTATGACCCGGAAAAAGGTGACCCGGAACACGGCATTGCCCCCGGTACAGCATTCGAGGATTTACCGGATGACTGGTGCTGCCCTTTATGCGGCGTGAGCAAAGATATGTTCCAGCCCTGCATTGATAACTACAATTAAATAATAAACAAATG
>CAZRZM010000043.1:0-5829 GCA_964604575.1 uncultured Acetatifactor sp. | reverse complement strand
ATTCCAGGGGAATAAATCAGAAATGGTTTATTCCCTTTTTCATTTTATTTCCCTGTTTCCCATCAGTTGATTTTATTTCCCAAAGTATCGCATAAATCCATTTCACCCGGACACAAATAAAAGTATAATGTTTTTACAGACCAAGAGAAAGGCGTGATTGTTTCATATGGACGAATTAAATATTGCAGAGAATCTCGTGAAGCTGCGGCATGATAAAAAAATTACCCAGGAACAGTTGGCGGAGTTTGTGGGTGTTACAAAGGCATCCGTATCGAAATGGGAAACGGGACAAAGTATGCCGGACATCACCATTCTGCCACAGCTCGCTGCTTTTTTTGATATCACGGTAGACCAATTAATCGGATATGCCCCGCAGTTGTCGAAAGAACAGATTCAAAAGCTGTATCAGGAACTCGCAGCCAGACTCGCAGGCGGTTCTTTTGAAGAAGTCTTTTCCCAAACCCGCGCATATGTAAAAAAATACTATTCCTGCTATCCTTTTCTTTTTCGGATGTGCGTTCTATGGCTCAACCATTATATGCTGGCAGAGGATGAAGAGAAACGGAGAGAACTATTACTGTTCCTGTCGGATTTGTGTGAGCACATTAAAGAAAACTGCAAAGATATCGGCATATGTGATGATATAGTTGCCTTACATGCCGTGGTCCAGCTACAGCTTGGAAGGACGCAGGAAGTGATAGAAGCCCTTGAGGAAATATGGAAGCCCTATCGCCTGCTGAACCAAAGCCAGAACATTCTGGTGCAGGCATATATTATGACGGGGAAAACAGAAAAGGCAGAAAGCTTTATACAAATCAGCATTTATAATGCACTGCTGTCCCTTGTCCAGACTGCCACACAGTATATCACCAGTCACATGAATGATTTGTCTGCCTGCGAACCTACCATAAACCGCATCAGCCAGGTGGAAGAAATCTATGCCCTCGCCAATCTTAATCCCAATCTCATTGCCGGATTTGAGTATCAGGTGACGGTGTGCTGCACACTGAATGGAGCGACTGAGCAGGCACTGGAACACGCCGACAAATATGTGATGTGCCTGCAGGAATTATTTTCCTCCGGCATTTTACTCTTACATGGAGATGATTATTTTAATAAAATCGAGGAATGGTTTGAAGAATCCGAAGGCGGCGCTTATGCCCCCCGGGACCGCAGGCTGGTTCTGGAGGAGGTGAAACAGTCCTTTGCCAGCCCTGTATTTGCTGTTTTGGAAAAAGAGGAAAGGTTTACCACAATAAAAAGGAAATTGGCTGAAATTAAGTAAAAGGAGGCAGAGAACATGAATATGAACATAAATGAAGTGATACCTTTTTTGATTCCCCTGGTTATTGTAGAATTTGCGCTTTTAGGATATACCTTATGGCATATTCTTACGCACAAAAATTATAAGCATGGAAACCGCATCATGTGGCTTATTATCGCTATTGTGGGTATGCAGTTTATTGGCCCCATTTTGTATTTCATTCTGGGCAGAGAGGAAGCATAATGAATATTCTGGAAATTTCCCATATCACGAAATCCTTTGGCAGTAACAGGGTAATAGATAATCTTAGCTTTTCCGTACCGGAACATTCTGTTTTCGGTTTTGTGGGACAGAATGGTGCCGGTAAAACCACAACCATGAAAATGGTGCTGGGATTATTAAAGGCAGACAGCGGCGAGATATTTGTAAATGGCGAAAAAGTATCCTTTGGGTCAAATGCCACCAACAGATTTATCGGCTATCTGCCTGATGTACCGGAATTTTACAGCTTCATGACTTCCTGGGAATACCTGATGCTGTGCGGACAGATAACAGGGATGCCGGATAAAAAAATAAAAGAACGTTCCGTGGAATTATTGGAACTGGTAGGGCTGGAAAATTCTAAAAAACGCATCCGCAGCTTTTCCAGAGGTATGAAACAGCGTCTTGGAATTGCCCAGGCACTGCTGAACAGCCCCAGACTTCTTATCTGCGACGAGCCCACCTCGGCGCTTGACCCCATTGGCAGAAAAGAAATTCTGGACATCCTGCACTCCGTCAGGGAACATACCACAGTTCTATTTTCCACCCATATCCTTTCCGACATGGAGCGCATCTGTGACCGTATTGCTTTTCTGCATGACGGACATATTGTCCGCAGCGGAACCATGGAAGAAATAAGAAGCCTGCGCCGGGGCGACAGTATAGAGATAGAGTTTTCTAAAGAAAAGGACGCCGCATTATTCTCCCGGCTCTATGGGGATACCTCTCTACGGAACCTGCAAAATTCAGAATCTGCAAAACCGGAACCCACAAAACTTATCCTTTCCAAAAAGAAGGATAGCGATATGATAGAAATCATGAAAATATTGTCACAAAATAATATTTCCATCCAGCGTCTGGAAAGGCTGGAGCCCACCCTGGAGGATTTGTTTATGGAGGTTGTTGACAAATGAAACAATTGATAGCTTTTACGAAAAAAGAATTACTGGAACAGTATAGAACCGGGAAACTGATGTTTCTGGCTATTCTTTTTTGTTTATTCGGTATTATGAATCCCGCCATAGCAAAACTGACCCCCTGGATGATGGAAATAATGTCAGAGCAGCTTGCCCAAAATGGTATGTCCGTCAGCGCAGTAGAAGTCGATGCAATGACCTCCTGGACTCAGTTTTTTAAAAATATGCCCATAATGCTGATTGTTTTTATTATTATGTTTAACAGTATCCTCACTGTGGAGTATCAGAGGGGCACCCTGATTAATATTGTAACAAAAGGAATGAAACGGTGGAAAATACTTATTTCCAAATTGGGAGTCCTGACGGTGTTCTGGACATTGGGTTATCTGGTAAGTTTCGGAATTACCTTTGGCTACAATGCCTATTTCTGGGGCAATAAAGATATTCAAACCATATGCTTTGCCGTATTCTGCTTTTATCTGCTTGGTCTATGGCTGCTATCTGTTGTTTTACTGGCATCTGCCTTATTTCATTCGGCTTCCACTGTCACCCTCACCGCAGGTATGGCATTTCTTGCAGCATACCTGCCCAGTCTGATTCCGGCAGTAAAAAAGTATTCACCCGCCTGCCTTCTGGACTCCACCAATTTATTGATTGGAGCAACAAATACCAACGATTATGGCATTTCCATCGCCATTACCATAAGTCTTACCGTTTTGGGAAGCATTCTTGCTGTTACGGCGTTCAACAGGAAAAATTTATAGTTGTCCCCTTTCGTTTTATTCCCGCGAGCAATGAGCCAAGCGGCCGTGCTTGCACGGACAATTGGCGAATGCCGCGAGGGTCAAATACCCCGCAGCTTGCTGCGGGGTATTTGATTATTTGGCAGATTTCTACTTATTTTTCATACTACTTTAGATATTTTTTCAGTTTTGTACAACTTTATAGTGGTTATTCTCATATTTTTTCTTACTAATTTAGACTTTTTCTTAATTTGATACTGTGATTCGGCAACTTTTCCTGCATTTTTTCATAGTATCTTGGATTTTCTTCCAATTTCATACTACTTTTTGGTGGCTTTTCCTGCATTTTTGTGCTAATTTGAGTTATCTACGAATGAAATGCTATATAGGACCTTTCCCTTCTCTTGTCAAGTATCAGGAATTATTGTATACTGTAACTGTTCAGAACCATGCGAATTTATAAGAAAAATGTAAGCTGCGCAGCAGCATTTTGTGAATGATTCTGAATAGTTACACGATATTCCGCCTGAGAAAGGAAGAACTGCCATGGAGAAAATTGCGAGCTTTACCATAGACCATATCAAATTACAGCCGGGCATTTATGTATCCCGCAAAGACCATATTGGCACTGAGACAATTACCACCTTTGATTTGCGTATGACAAGCCCTAATGAAGAGCCGGTGATGAATACCGCAGAAGTCCACACCATAGAGCATCTGGGCGCAACCTTCCTGCGCAATCATCCCACATTCAAGGATAAAACAATCTATTTTGGACCCATGGGATGCAGAACCGGATTTTATCTGCTGCTGGCAGGAAATCTCACCTCTGCAGAGATTGTCCCACTGGTTACGGAAATGTTTGAATTTATCCGCGATTACCATGAT
The DNA here is from genome assembly GCA_964604575.1 of uncultured Acetatifactor sp. Lineage (GTDB taxonomy): Bacteria > Bacillota > Clostridia > Lachnospirales > Lachnospiraceae > Acetatifactor. The sequence continues at coordinate 1,756 of CAZRZM010000043.1, read as the reverse complement.
GAAGTACCCGGTGCCTCCCCCAAAGACTGCGGCAATTACCTTGATATGAATCTGGGCATGGCAAATTACCTTGCCAACCGTTATTTAGAGCAGGTATTATATGGAATCAAAGAGGACAGCTTAGTTTATCCCCAGTAACAGAAAATCACAATAAGGAGAATTGCAGAATGAGCCACAATACAGACAAAAAAATAGGAATTATCGGTGCCATGGATTTGGAAGTAGACGCGCTGAAATCCAACATGACAGAAGTATCAATTACGAGCAAGGCAGGTATGGATTTTTATGATGGAGTTCTTAACAATGTTTCTGTGGTAGTGGTACGCAGTGGCATCGGAAAAGTAAACGCTGCATTATGTGTACAGATTCTTGCAGACTGCTTCTCTGTTACTCATGTGATAAATACTGGTGTTGCAGGGTCTCTTAATGCCAGACTGGACATTGGTGACATTTTGATTTCCAGAGATGCTGTTCATCATGACATGGATGCCACAATCTTCGGATACGCTCTCGGAGAAGTGCCCCAGATGGGGCTCAGGGAATTTACGGCAGACCAGCATCTGATTACCCTTGCCAGGGAATCCTGTGAACGTGTGAACCCTGATATCCGTGCTGTTATCGGACGGGTAGTCAGCGGCGACCAGTTTATTTCCAGCAGTGAAGTAAAGGAACGGCTTATTACCAATTTTGCCGGGGACTGTGCAGAAATGGAGGGCGCCGCTATCGCCCATGGCGCTTATCTGAACCAGATACCCTTTGTTATCATCCGCGCCATTTCCGACAAGGCGGACGGCTCCGCCGAAATGGACTATCCCACTTTTGAAAAAGAAGCCGCCAGACACTCTGCTGCCATCGTGGAAGATATGATTCAACACATCTAATATATACCCCTATGGCAGTATACTAACCACCATATATGGTGCTGTTGGAATTGGTAGACTCTCTCTCTATCAGTTTGCCGTGGAGTTTGGTAATATCACCTTTTTCTTCACCTGCAATCATCTTAACCAATTTACTTACTGCCATATTGCCCTGCTTTTCATAACCGGTACGGATTGTGGTAAGTGGCGGATTATAAAACTCACACATTTCAATGTCATCCACACCCATTATCATCACATCACCAGGCACATTGTAACCGTTCTCCACCAGCGCATTCATGCAGCCCATGGCGCTCAAATCATTACTGGCAAAAACAATTTCCGGCAGAGGCAGCCCTTTTTTCAGAAACTCAATCGTGGAATCATGTGCCAGTGCACGCTCAAATTCTCCACGCAGAACATATTCAGGGTCCAGTGTGATACCCGCTTTTGCCAGTCTGTCACGAAATCCTCTTGCACGCTCTATACCGTCATAGTTATATCTAATACCTTCAATATAACAAATTCTCCGCAGTCCTTTTTTGAGAATATATTCTGCTGCAATTTCACCATCACGATAAGAGTCAAACAGAATACTTGCCATCCTGTTACCTTTGACCTCCCTGTCCAGAAAAACTACCGGAATATCAAATTCTTCAATACTTTTTACCTCTTCATCACCGATATCATTATCTAAAATAATAGAGCCGTCCACTCTTTTGCCCAGAATACTGGTAACAGCAGACTTGGCATTCCAGGTAACGAAAATATTCAATTCATATCCATACTTGCGGCATTCCCAAAAGACAACATCTGCCAGTGTGGCAAAATAAGGTCCTTTCAGAGATGTGGTAAATAAACCAATTACTTTTGTAGATTTGGATTTTAAATTTCTT
>CAZRZM010000042.1:11009-19453 GCA_964604575.1 uncultured Acetatifactor sp. | reverse complement strand
AAGTGTTGCTTTTCGGTGTTTCAGGAAGTGTTGCACTTACCTTGAAAATCTTGCCATTTTTGCAGCAGTCCGCTCCATCATCTGCCCCCGCCTGCTCCAAATAGAAGGAATACAATATTCTTTCTTTCACAGGCAGCCCCATCAGACTGTGCAGTGCCTCCTCATAATAATCCAACTGCACGCGGTAGCGGTTCCACAGACTCGGCATGGAATCAATCACGTCCGTCTTATAATCAAGCAGCACTATCTCTCCCTGCTCCACAAAAAATACATCAATAATACCCTGTATTAAAACAGTTTCCTCCGCCGGAAATGTTTCGCCCAGTCTCCGGGCATTGACTCCAAACACAAAAGGCTGCTCTCTATAGAGTTCTCCCTTCCGGTCCGCCTTCCACATACGGTAAGCAAGTTCACTTTGCAGAAAATGTACCAGTTTCTTATCGTTTAGTGCATCTCTATACTCTGTTGTCAGTCGCAGTTTTTCAGTCTCTTCCGCCAAAAATTTCTTTAAAGCCGCGTCCACTTTTTCCGCATCAAATGCCCTTGTGTACGCTTCATAATTCTCTGGAAAATTTTCATACATTCCTTGAAACAGTATCTCAAAATCCAGTAATTCCATTGCCCTGTGAAAAGCATTACCGCGCACCGTGCCGCTCACTTTTTCCTCCCCCCGTCTGAAAGCAGGAATGTAGGGCACGATTTCTTTTTCCTCAAAGGTGTGGTATGCCGCCTCATCCTTCTGTGCCATCGCCGCAATCTTAAGCTCCGACACCGTAGTTTTGGTATAGAGCTTCTCCAGACCGGAAAAAGGATATACATAGGAAAACCTGTTCTGTAATTTATCAAATTCTTCTTTATCCGCCAGTTCTCCTGCCCGCTCCAGCAAAGCAAGCCTGTCTATATTCTGCAATGCCTCCCGAAGCTCCCCGCCCATAAGCTGCTCCACATCCACCAGAGATACTTCCACCTGGGTCTTTGGCAAAACAGGTAATAGAAAATCCAGATAACTGCCCGCTTCCATAAAATCCAAAAAACTGAGTTTTTCCGTATTTAGCAAAGTCATTGTTTCCCACTTTTCTTCCGCATGTTCCAGGCTTGCCGTCAGTATCAGCTTCTCCCTGGCGCGGGTCAGCGCCACATACAGCACACGGAGTTCCTCTGCCAGACTATCTTCCCGCATCTTACGGGATAAAACAGCCCGCCGCAATGTTTTGTTCCGAATTCTTTTCTCTGCATCCACATAATCCGTCGCCAGTCCCAAATCCATATCCACAATCAGGGACTGACTGGTATCCCGCATATTAAACCTCTTCCCCAGCCCTGCCACAAAGGTAATGGGAAATTCCAGCCCTTTGCTTTTATGAATGCTCATGATGCGTACCACATCTGCATTCTCATCCAGCACATCCGCCTCACCATAGTCCACATCGTATTTTTCCAGTTGTTCCATATAACGTATAAAATGAAACAGACCGTAATAACTGGTTTTCTCAAAATCCGACGCCTTGGTGAATAGCATTTCCACATTCGCCCTGCGTTTACTGCCCGCAGGCAGTGCGGTTACATAATTCAGATAGTCATAATCATCCACCAGCTTCTGCAACAGTTCCCGAATGGGCAGATAGCATGTCATTGTGCGGTAATCACTTATTTTCTGCAGAAACTCCTTCACTCTGTCAGCCAGTGCTTCCTCCTTGTCTGACGGATTGCCTGATGAACTGTCCGAAGCCGCCTCCGTTAATGTCTCTTCCGTTACCCCGGCATACTTCTGTAACGCCTCATACAAGGAGCAATTCTTTTTACCAGCCCGGACAGCCGCAATTTCTTCCTCAGCAAATCCCCCGAAAACAGAACGCATTACACCAAACAGGGGGATATCCTGTCTCGGATTGTCAAGCACCCTTAATAACTGCAGCAGCTCCTGCACTTCCGTTGCGGCAAAATATCCGGTCTTGGAGGTAATAAAAATAGGGATACCCTGCTTCGTCAAGACCTCCTTAAACTCCTCATCCCATCCATGATTGGTGCGCAGAAGAATTACCATATCTCTATATTCTGCTCCCCGCAGCCTGCCCGTATCTTTGTCTGTAACCAGATAATTCTCCCTAAGACTTTTAATCCTCCTTGCAATCGCCAGTGCTTCCGCCTGCTTTGCATTCATTTTCCCATTGCCCTGGGGCTTCTCCACCAGCAGGCACTCGCTTTTGCATTCCCCATAATCGGGATAAGATGCTCCTGCATACAACGCCGCTTTTTCATCATAAACAATACCGCCTGTCTCTTTGTCCATGATGCGGGAAAAAACATCATTAACGGTGTCCACAACCTCTTTTCTGCTTCGGAAATTCCTGGATAAATCAATCCTCTGACAGTCACTGTCTGTACTTTCATAAGTATCATATTTTTCCAGAAACAATTCCGGTCTGGCAAGACGGAATTTATAAATGCTCTGCTTCACATCTCCCACCATAAAACGGTTGTATCTGCCGTCCTCTTCTCCCGAGACTGCCCAGAGCAGATACTCCTGCACCAGATTGCTGTCCTGGTATTCATCTATCAATATCTCATGAAAATAATCCCGGTATTCTCTCGCCACCGCACTGGGACGTATCTCTCCATTTCTTCGCTCCAGTAAAATATCCAGCGCAAAATGCTCCATATCCGAGAAATCAATCAGCTTTCTGTCCTGCTTTTTCTGCCCCATCTTTTCATCAAAAGCAAGCACCAAATCAATCAGGGTGCTTATGGGTGCCATACATTCCCTGCCCTGACACAGTGCCAGGGAAAGGGGGGTACGGAAAAATTTATCACCAATATCCTGCAACACGTCCTTCACTTCACTGCGGAGACTCTTTGCCAGTTCCCGTTTCTCTGCCGATACACTGTCATCCTTTTTGGTAGGCAGACGTTTAAAATTCACTGACGCAAAACCTGCCGCATACTCCTCCAGTGTCCCACAGTCGGACAGCTTCTCCAGCAGTTCCAGCTCCTCGTCCACCAATTCTCCATACATATAAGGACCGTCTGCGCTCTCACAGAGAAGCTGCACCTGCCTCAGCTTGTCCACACAGCCCGCCAGAATACTGTGGATGTGCCGCCTAAGATATTGTCCGTAATCACTGTCTGTCAGGCTCTGTACATCGGATGCCTCATAATCCTTTTTGCGCGCCAGAAGCCACTCTGCGGGCCAGGGAAAACTTGCCGCATATCTGGACAAATTCAGAATGTGCTGTTCCAGCACACTCTCCCTTCCTCCCGGACAAAAATACTCTACACACTCATGGAAACATTTCTCTCCTTTTGTGTATTCCTCCTCCAGAAGTTCTCCCAGTGCCTCCTGCTGCAACAGTTTGATTTCTCCCTCATCCGCCACACGAAAAGCCGGGTCCAGTCCAATCTCATTAAAATGATTGCGCAACAGAAATAAGCTGAAACTGTCAATGGTGGTAATCTGGGCATTATGTAACAGTGTGGCCTGTCTCTGGATATGTTCTGACTCCGGTTTCTCCAAAAGCATGGCAGCAATCCCATCGGCAATACGCTCCCGCATCTGGGCAGCCGCCGCATTGGTAAATGTCACAATCAACAGTCTGTCAATATCCACCGGATTACTTTCCTCACAAATCATGCGGATAATACGCTCCACCAGCACCGCCGTTTTACCGCTTCCCGCTGCCGCCGATACCAGAATATTCCGATTATGCAGCTCTATGACCTGCTGCTGCTCAGGGGTAAATGTAATTGCCATATGCTCTCCTTCTTATTCCCTTTCATCCTCGGTGATATACTCCACCCGCGCTTTCATTTTCTCCAGCGCCTGGGTCTTGTCCATCTCTTCCAGTGTTCTCATCTCGTACCCCGGCACAGATGGGTCAAAGCCACAGATTTTCTTGTAGGTGCAGTAAGTACAGCTTGCAGTGCTCCCCTTCTCGCAGGGATTCAGAGAGATATCGCCTGCCAGAATCTCCCTGCCGATATCTTTTATCTTTTCATTCACATAACGGGATACAATCTGTAATTCCTCCTGATTCATAACAGAGGAACGGGCAGAAAAACTTCCATCCTTTTTCTTCTCCACCGGAATTACCGTAGACTTATCCTGCATATAGCGGTCCATCCGTTCCACCACATCCAAATTGTCATTCACAACACCATTCATACGCAGTTTCGCCAGAAGCTGCTCGTTGATTTCCTCATCCGACAGCTCCACTGCTGTCTCCACCGTAGGGTCCTCAATATGATAATATAGAAGCGCCGCCGGAACAACTTCTTTGTCAGGATGCTTTCTGGCTTCCACCTCCATTGCTGCATTCATATAGACCACAAGCTGTAGCTGCAGACCATAATACAACGCCGCCAAATCAAACTGTCTGCTGCCGGATTTATAATCAATGACTTTCACATAAACCCTGTCATTATCCTCTGCCACATCAATACGGTCAATCCTGCCCTGAAGGTGCATCCGCTCCTCCCTGGACAACGCCACATTGATACTGTCCAGATTATCCGTAAACCGGAAAGACAGCTCATATTCATCCGGGGCAAAGGTCCCCTGCCTAAGCTGGTGCTGCAAGGTCTGTACAGTCCTTGTCAAAACTCTGCCCATGCGGGTGATGGCATAGGCATTTCTGGCACTGCTGTAGAGAACCGTATCCCCATAGGATGCCGCATAGGCTTCCAATGCCTCCTGCACCGTTTTCTCCCCAAATTCTTTTGGAAAATCAAACCAGGTATAATCGCTTTCCTCCAGTTTTCCCGCAAACATTTCCAGCACTGTATGATAGACATTACCCATATCCACATTTTCAAAACCAAATTCCTCACGCTCTTTTAAGGAAAGTCCGTATTGCAGAAAATGTCTGTACGCGCAGGAGGCATAGGTCTCCAGACGGGTCACACTGTTTTCCAGCCGCCAGCCATAAAGCGCCCGCGCCACCATTTTGGAAAGCCCGCTGTCCCTATACCGCTTAAACGCCGCCTCCGTAAATAATGTCCTTTTTGCCACCATATCTTCCTGCCCATAAGCATGGTAAATGGTAAAAAATCTTGTCTGCTCTCCTGCCCCCATTGCGCCCTCCACATAGGTGCGCAGTCCCTTCGCCAGATATCCCTCCCCTTCCCTGGGTGTCATAATCTGCTCCAGCACGTTCCTCTCCTGGGGATACTGTACGGTAAGCTGCGGAAACATTTTCTGCACCGTATCAATCAAATAGGCAGGACGGATACTTTTGCCTCCACTGTTTAATTTGGAGTATGACAAATAAAGCCTGTGGGAAGGCTTCGTCATATTCAGGTACAGATACAGCCTCTGAATGTACATCTGCTGTCTGGGGGAAGGCGCCAGCTCCAAATCCGACTCCCGCAGAAACTCTCTGTCCATGTCTGAGATAATCCCGCCCTTTGAGGTGCCCTTGGGAATATTTCCATCATTCACTCCCAGGAAAAACAGCACTTTTATGGGCTTTAAGCGGGTTCTCTCCATATCTCCCACCAGCACCCGGTCCACGTTCTGGGGAATGGTTCCCACCTCAATTTCTCCAAATCCTGCCTCCAGAATATCCAGAAACTCCTGAAGACTGATAACCTCCTCTTTTAACAGTTCGTATATCTGCTCTAAAAGTTCCATTACCAGACGGTAAATCTGGGCATACTCCTTTGCTCTCGTCAGTTCCCCATTCTCCGTAAAGAAATTTTCATAAAAAAGCAGCTTCTGCTGCACTTGGTTCTGTACCAGAAATTCATACAGGCGGTTCACCAGTTCTCCTGCTTTCTCATTTCCCGACACATGCAGCATCTCCACCTGGGATATAAACTGCTCCCTCACGCTGTTAAGCTGCTCCAGCTTTTCTTCCCTCTCCTGCATCTCTTCTGTTTTATGGGTGAAGAGACGGCTCCACTTTTTATATCCCCGAAGTCCTGTCTGAATCACATAATTTTCCAGTTCATCAATACTCTCCACCGCAATACCGCTCATACCGCTTCTGAGATAATGGAAAACTGCCTCATAGGAAAAATCCTTCCGATACAGCTCCAGTGCACTTCGGATAAACTCAATCATGGGATTTAAAAGAATGCCTCTGGTGCGGTCAAGATAACAGGGAATGCCCATCTGTGCAAACTCTGCCTCCACATAAGGCGCATAACTCTCCATATCGCCCATTATCACTGCAATGTCGCGATAAGCCATCCCCTCTTCCAAAAGTCTGCGGATGGCAATAGCCGTCTGATGTACTTCCTCCGCCGGTGTTGTAGTCTCAAAAATCTGTAACTCCTGCTGCTCCTTATCATAACAGTTACAGGGATAGCGGAATAAATTCTGCTCCAAATGCTGCAGGGCAGGCGTATGTGTAAAACGATGCACCATACTGCCTGCCACAAAAATATCCTCTGTCCGGGAAACATCTGCCTCTTTCGCCAGCTTCTGCAAATCTGCCACCGTTTTCTTTGTGAGATAAAAAAGCTTCTGTTCTCCATCCATCACATAAGGATTCTCCTGTGCCCCCAGCGTCAGCACCACAACCACTTCCGCACTGACTTTCATCAGCTCCTGAATCAGACGGTTCTGAATGGGGGTAAATCCGGTAAATCCGTCAAAGACAATCACACTGCCACGCAAAATTTGTGATTTCCCCAGAGAACGCCTGAGCACATCCAGTGTCTCCTCCGTGGTGATATAATTGTCCTGAATATATTCCATAAAACCTTTGTAAAGCGTTTCCAAATCTTTCAGCTTCTGTACCAGTGCCCCGCGCTTTGCCGCAAATGCAATCAATTTGGAGACATCCTGGGTGCCGATGCCATACTGCATAAATTCAGAGACTGCACTTTTTACTTCATGAATATATCCCTGCTTATGCAGAAAACTGCCCAGTGTGGGCAGTTGTTCTTTTAAATTTGCCGCCACCTTCTGTAGCACCAGACTTTTTCCGGTGTCATCCAATACCGGAATCTGCCTGCTTCCCACTTCCTCCAGAATACGGTGTCCCAGCCGTCCGAAACTGAGCACATCAATATTGAGAATGCCCCCTCTGTCCGAAAGGGTCACAAACTCCTTCTGGGTCTGCATGGTAAACTGGTCCGGCACAATAATCAGGAAATTCTGTCTCGGATTCTCTCTGGAACGGTCCAGTATTGTCTTATACAGTTGTGTACTTTTTCCCGCACCTGACGGACCAAAGCAGAAACGCAGGCTCATCCTAATCCTCCATTATGAGACAAAACTCTTTTGTATGATTATTTCATATCCAGCTCCACCGGACAATGGTCGGAACCCATAACCTCTGTGTGGATTACCGCGTCCACCAGCCTGTCCTTCAGACTCCCGGAAACTACAAAGTAGTCGATACGCCATCCGGCATTCTTGGCTCTCGCCTGAAACATATAAGACCACCAGGAATACACCCCTTCCAAATCGGGATAAAAATAACGGAACGTGTCCACAAAACCATTCTGCATCAGTTTCGTGAAACAGCCTCTCTCCTCATCGGTAAAACCTGCATTTTTACGATTGGTTTTAGGATTTTTCAAATCAATCTCCTGATGTGCCACATTCAAATCACCACAGAAAACCACTGGTTTCTTTTTCTCCAGTTTTTTAAGATAATTCAGGAAATCTGCCTCCCACTTCATACGGTAGTCCAGTCTGGTAAGCTCTCTCTGGGAATTCGGTGTATATACCGTCACAAAATAGTAATCTTCAAACTCTGCCGTAATCACCCTGCCCTCATGGTCGTGCTCTTCCACACCGATGCCAAAGCTCACATTTACAGGCGCCTTCTTAGTAAACAGCGCCGTTCCCGAATACCCTTTTTTCTCCGCATAATTCCAATACTGATGATATCCCGGAAGCTCTAAATCATGCTGTCCTTCCTGCAGCTTCGTCTCCTGAAGACAAAAAACATCCGCATCCTGCTCCTTAAAAAAATCTAAAAAACCCTTCTGTAAACAGGCTCTCAATCCATTCACGTTCCATGATATAAATTTCATACTAATCTCCATTCTCAAGTCATTTACCGCTTTGATACTACCTTCCATTCTATTCGCTTCTACCGGATTTTGCAATGGTTTCTTCGCCAAGTCACCACTCCGAATTGTTTGCATAAAAAAGCTGAGACTCTCTCCAATGGCATCGCTTGCCATCTGGTTCTCCGCTTATTGTCGCATTGAAATAGGCAGCTATTTTTCGTAGCTGCCTACCAGCCAATAGAATTCTCTCATCACTGTTGAGAGTTTCTTGACTCTTCTTCAATATCGTACAATTCATCAAGTTTCTTTTGCAGAATTTTTTTGTCAATTAATTTTGTTTTATATTCTGCAATCATTGCTTGTGACAAACTTCTGCTCAAAGAATACTCTACCACATCAGTGTCTGCATTTTTACACAAAATCATTCCGACACTTGGATTTTCATGCTGTTTTTTATTTTGTCTGTCTAACGCTTCAAG
>CAZRZM010000042.1:0-10999 GCA_964604575.1 uncultured Acetatifactor sp. | reverse complement strand
CTAAATAAAAATCCATTTTTCCCAAATATTCTGGTTTGAAATCATCAATCTTCAAATCAATTGCTACAAGACACTGCAATTCCCTATGATAAAAGAGTAAATCTACATAATAATCATTATTTCCAACCTGAACATGATATTCCTCATCAACCAGAAGAAAATCTCTTCCAAATTCCAACAGAAATTTTTTCATATTTTTTAAAATTGCTTTCTGTAAATCGTATTCCTTATATGGTTCAGGCAAATTGAGAAATTCCAACATATACATATCGCGTAAAACACCACTCATTTCCCTTTCATCAAGTGCTGAGGGTGCTTTTCCACTCGATAATAATAATCTTTCATAATAGCCGCTATCAATCTGTCTTTCTAATTCCCTTGCCTTATATTTTTCTTTTGCTGCTAACTTAAGATAAAATTCTTTTTCTTCATAGGATTTTGTTTTAGAAACGATATGCATATTATTGGACCATGAATTTTCTCTCAACAATGTTGAGAGTTCTGGCTTATCCTTGTATGTTTCAAAAAACTGTTTCATTCTCCAAATATTCTGTGCAGAATAACCACGAATTCCTGGCTCTTTACTAAGAATATACGTCGAAAGTTCTTTTACTGTTGATTTTCCCCACCCATCCTTTGCAATTCGCTCAAATACATAAGAACCAATTTGCCAATAAAGTTCGATTATTGTTGTATTAACCTGATATGCTGCCTTTTGTTTTGCAGAATAAATCATACTCAAAATATCATCAAACATGTCATTATGTTTTAAATCTATAATATCACTCATTTTTACCATTCCTTCCATAAAATACACAGGTAATATACACTTATTTTATCCACTGAATAATCAGACTCAGCGGATAAAATAGTCAGTCTGATTATACATCAAAGACATTTATTAATCTATACAATAAACAGAATTATCCCCAACAAACGCTTGAATGTCTAATCCATCCCGAAACGTAAAATGGTGGTTTTTAAATTTTCATTAGCTCTTCTATAAACTGAGCCAGTGCATGCCTTCCACTGCCTGCTGCTCTATGCATATCACAAATGCAGAAAAGAAACAATCCATGTATTCTCCCCCTTTTGGGCCGCATCCTCACTGTCATAAAAGATACATTTAATAACCGATGCCTCCAAATCCCCAAAACTCCCCTTTCTGTAATCCTCGGAAATCTCACTCATGTATGCAAAAATATCCTCTTCTCCAGGGACGCCGTCGTAAACAATGGACAATTCATAAACCTTCCCCTCCTCCGCGTCCTCGGCATAATTCTGTTTCACAATGCGAAACAAAGGAGCGTCCTCTGTACGGTCTGTTCCCTTTCCCTTATCCATACACACCACAACAAACAAGGTGGCTGCAAGCAGTACCAGCGTCAGTGCCATACAGACTAATGTTTTCTCAGATGTTCTCCCTCTGCTCTTTTGGGGCTCCCCCAGCAGTTCGTCACAGGATACTCCCAATACATCCGCTATATTTTTTGCCATCAGAATATCCGGACTGTTCTGCCCGCCTTCCCACTTACAGACCGCAGAAGGCGATACCTGCAGACGCTCAGCCAGTTCTTTCTGACTGATTCCTTTTTGTTTTCTTAACAGCACAATCCGCCTGCCCAGTGCCTCTCTGTCCATCATGGTATCCTTGTCCATCCATGCCTCCTTATCCATCAAAGCATTCCTATCTCTCTTTATCTGTGACAATATATCCGGAATGCGTTGCCTCCTGTCTGCCCAAAGCTGCTTCTAAGGTACGATAAAAACAAACTCTGACAACCTCCGTATCCAGATTGGGATATTCCTTTTCCCAACATCTCTGCTGTATTTCCTCCTGATATTCAAATCTTTCCTTTATGGAACTATCCTTGTCCACCACCACAGCAAGTTCCCATATATTTCCATAATGCACATCTTCCACCATCCGGCTTTCCGCCACCAAAAAAGACATTTCTTTCTGCCGTTCCCTGCCCATAAAAGCGGCTGCAAAAAATCCCATACAGCCCAAAACGCACACAATGGCAATCACCCGGACTCTTACTCGCTTTTTATATCTCTCTTTATGTTTCACAGCTATTTTTCCGTCCCCGCTTTTTTTGCCACTGCCATCAGACAGCAGTTCCTCATAGGAAACCGAAAATATTTCTGCAATTTTTTGCACTGTCACAATATCCGGACAATTCTGTCCCTTCTCCCACTTGCAGAGAGCAGAGGGTGATACCTGTAATCCGGAAGCAAGTTCTTTCTGACTCATTTCTGCATTCTGCCGCAGCATCCTTATATTTTTCCCAAGCTGTTCCTGATTCATCTTTTTCCACAACTCCATATCTCATAGCTTATCTGCCGTATCATATATAGTAGTATAGCATTTCCGCATGGTAAAAGCGATTGACGGAACGGAAATTCCCATATCTTCCATAATTTCCAATTAGTCATTGGACATTTTGGGATATGTCTGCTAAGGTTTTGTTGTAAAAATTACGGATAATAAAATCAGGAAAGGTTGATATGAAAAATGAGAAAGAAATTGCTGTCCCTTAGTTTTATTCTATTTTTGATTACGGCATCCTTAATTCAAGGTTGTCGCTTCCCAAACGATAAAGAAATGTCTGAGCTGTCACCCACTGCTGATGAACAGGACAATCGTAATGACACGCTTGTCATACCGTCTTATCATGTTGCAGAGAGGCTTTCCTTTTCTTCCAAATATGAAAATGTGGTGTTTGCCGATGACTGCTTTTTTGCCTCTTATATCGACGGTCCCCAGTTGGGAATTGCCGTTTTGGACAGCGAAACCGGAACAGAGAAAAAGAGCTTTACTCTGCCTGCGTCCTCTGCTGATTACTACGTCCAGAATATGACTGTGGACACAGAAAATAATCTGTATGCTCTCACCACTGGATATGATTATCTGACAGAGCCGCTCCTCTGGCGTATTAACACTAATGGTAATGTCACCGCATGCAGCGATTTTGAATTGACCGATATGGAATATGCCTCTTTCCCTACGTTGAAAGGAATTCAGATTGGGGAGGACGGCACCTTTTATTTATGGTACTCTCTGGATTTGCCACTTTCTGCTTTGTACGAGGAAGGTGAAGATGATATCTATAAATATATTGACCGCATTTATATTATGCCGGAAGCTTCCTCTGACACTTTTTATGTACAGACCGACAAGGAATTACAGAATTTCTTTCTTGGAACCAACGGCAATCCTTTGCTCATCACATATGACAATACGGAAAACCAGGCTTGTATACAGAAAATTGATATGGAAAAACAAAAGCTCTCCGAAGACGTAGTTTATTTGAAAGATGCAGACAATTCTCCCCTGAACTTATCCGGCAATCTGGCTGTGACAGAGGATGGTTTCTACTTCTGCCAGAATGAGAATCTCTACCATTACTATTATGCCACCGGACAGACAGAGTACACTGCCGCACTCTCCTCCTTCGGCATTATGGCAGACAATATTCTGTCCTTCCGGACAGGAGAAAATGGTTTTGAAATCATTGACAGCTACCATGATGCACCGGGATATACCCTGATTGAAAAAGGCAGTACCCAGAAACAAATCCTTACCCTGGGAACCTTCTCCATCCTTGCCAATCCTCTTAATCAGGTGATTGCCGACTTTAACCGCAATAATCCTGATGTTGAAGTGATAATGTATGATTATAACCACCATGGCAGGAATACCACGGACGCTGTGGAACAATTAAAACTGGATATCATCTCCGGCACTGCACCTGATATCCTTGACTGTTCCATGTGTTCTTCTTCCTTTCTAACCAGCAAAGGTGTCCTCTTAGATTTATATCCCTATATGGACAAAGATGCGGATATAAACCGTGACAGTTTTCTGCCCTCCGTTATAAATGCCTATGAATTGGATGGACATCTTTACACCATTGCCTCCTCTTTTAATCTGCATTCCATGTGGGGCAGCCAGACAGTATGGGGCAGCAGACAAGGACTGACTTTACAGGAATTACAAGCTTTTTTACAGTCACAAGGGAAAAATTTCAGTGCCATATTTGGATTTTCCGCGGATGAGCCCGTACTTACCACTATGTGCACTTTTGGTATGAATAGTTTTATTGACTGGAATCATTTTACCTGTGACTTCACCAGCGACTATTTTAAGGATATGCTTACTTTTACCAAAGAATATACTACCGGTAACGTGAGCTATTCGTCAGAACTGGCAGGTATCCGCGAAGGAGATATTCTATTATCCGTGGGCATTATCCCCGATATTGCCTACTGCCAATACCTTAAACAGTTATATGAAGATAATATCACCTATGTGGGATACCCCACCGACCACGGCAGTGGAACCGCTGTCACCTGGCTGAATGAACTGGGTATCAATGCTGCCTGCCAAAATCCTGATGCTGCATGGCAATTCTTAAGCTACTTTGCTTCCAATGGATATGATGGTCTGGGAATCCCCGTCCTCAAAACAACCTTTGATGAAATGATGGAAGCTGCCATGACCGATGATTATTCACTGAACGAGGACGGAACATTTTCTTCTACCCCTGCGCCCAAAACCACTTACTCAAATGGAGACGAATATTTCCTGATATACGCCGCCTCCCAGAAGGATGTGAACGATTTCCGCGCACTTATTGATACTGCGGATACCCGTTATGAGTATAATACCGCTGTCATGACAATTATCGCCGAAGAAGCGGAAGCCTATTTTGCGGGGCAAAAGGACATCGAAAACACCGTACAGATTATTCAAAACCGCGTCAGTCTCTACCTGACAGAGCAGATGCCCTGAAAATTCAACAATATTTTTTCAGACATTGATTGAAATTCGCCATCGTGCTATACTGTGGATTGGACTTACCAGTCAATTTTTTTAAGCGGGGAACTATTTATGAGTTTACAGGAAAAGAAATTATTTCTATTTGACATAGACGGAACACTGGCAGTGGGGGATACCCTATATGACGGAAGTGCCGCTTTACTGGAGTATATCTCCCGGATTGGCGGCAAGTCCTATTTTATCACCAACAATTCCACCAAAAGCGGCACGGATTATGTGAACAAATTCCGCGATTCTTTTCATCTGGAAACGACGGAAGACTTATTTATCACTTCCGGCTTTATGACACTCCGTTTCCTGAAAGAGCACTATGCCACACGGAAAATTTATGTTCTGGGCACTGCTTCTTTCCTCTCGGAGCTTCGCCGCAACAATCTGTCCGTCACAGAAGATGTGGAGGAGGATATTGCCTGCGTGGTGGTTGCTTACGACAGCGAATTAACTTATACCAAACTCACAAAAGCATGTGAAATTCTATTTACCAGAGACGTGCCTTTCTACGGTACTAACCCGGATTTGCGCTGCCCTATTGACTTTGGATTTATTCCCGACTGCGGCGCCATCTGCAATATGATTATGGAAACCACTGGAAAGACTCCCATCTATCTGGGCAAACCCAGTAAAGATGTGGTAGAACTTTGTCTCGCCCTCTCCGGCTTTTCCAGAGAGGAGACACTTGTGGTGGGCGACAGGCTCTACACCGATATTGCCTGCGGTATCAACGGCGGTGTAGATACCTGTGTTCTCTATACCGGGGAGGCCACGCCGCAGGATATCACGGACACTCCCTGGAAACCCACCTATGCTTTCGCCAATGTAAAAGCTCTGTTTGAAGCCTGCACCGATAAACAAAATTAGCACAAAACAGTCCGGTACACACGCAGAACATTTTCATACCAGATTTTGTCCAGCTCTCTCTCTGTGAATCCTGCCTTTTTAAAGGAATCCCAGAGCCGTTCCATGCTCTGTGCCCCCGGCAGTTCCTCATTGGTGTCAATTCCATCAAAATCACTGCCAAGTCCCAGACTTTCTATACCTCCACAGTTCACAATATGTTTTGCATGACATACCACATCTGCAATTCCTCCCGGATTTTCTTTTCCCGGAGTGGATTTCGCCAGAAAAGAGGCATAAAAATTCAGTCCCATACAGCCGCCTTTCGCTGCCAGCCTGCGAATCATATCATCCGTCATATTCCGGGGTACATTGCAGATGGTTCTGGAATTGGAATGACTGGCGACAAAAGGTTTCCCTGCAATTTCCAGCACATCATAAAACCCGGCATCTGATAAGTGGGACACATCCACTATCATTCCCAGTTTCTCCATCTCCGCCACAAACTCTCTCCCTTTCTCCGTAAGTCCCCCTTCACTGCCTGCGGGATACCCCAGCTCATTTTCATGATTCCAGGTCAGAGTCATCATACGAACCCCTTTGTCATAAAGCTCCCGCAGTTTCCCCATATCCCCCTGACAGACCGCTCCCTCCTCTACCGTCAAAAGAGAAGACAATCTCCCTTGTCTTTCATTCTCTTCTATATCCTCATACTGGAATACTTTCCCAATATATCCTTTATTTTTGTCCATTTCCTCCTGATACACTGCAAGCAGGGCACAGACCTCCAGCCAGGGATTCTCGCATTTTGCCTTATTTACAAACAGTGCAAAGTTCTGAAGCAGATAACCATGTTCCCTCATCCGCTTTATATCCAGATGTCCGTCATTCTCCCAGAGCACATAAGTGTTTCCCGCTCTTCTCTCTTCCAGTATTCTTGATATGGTATCACAATGCATATCTACAACTTTCACGATATCTGCCTCCCAGACTTTTCTTACTAAACCTAAAAAGGAGAAGCGCCGCCAGTCCCCGCACACAGCCTTTTTGTTGTCAGCTGCAACCGCCGCTACACATTTTCCTTATCAAAATCATAGTCCTTACCAGGCAGCAGTGCGTTCAGGATAATACCAACCAGAGCACCGACTGCAAGACCGGACAAGCTTATCGTCAACTCACCAATATTGAATATGACAGCTCCTCCAGCGCTGTAATTAATACCAATCGCCAGCACCAGAATCAATGCCGCGATAATCACGTTACGCTCTTTGGAGAAATTCACCTTTGCCTCCACAATATTGCGGACACCCACCGCTGAAATCATACCATACAGTACCAGCGATACACCGCCCACGGTTGCAGTAGGCATACATCCAATCACTGCTGCAATCTTCGGCGAAAACGAAAACAAAATTGCAAAACCCGCAGCAATGCGGATAACCACCGGGTCAAATACCTTTGTCAGAGACAACACGCCCGTATTCTCCCCGTATGTTGTATTTGCAGGAGCGCCAAACATAGATGCCAGAATGGTTGCAAGACCATCTCCCAGCAACGTGCGGTGCAGACCGGGGTTTTTCATATAATTTCTGCCCACCGTTGAAGAAATGGCTGAAATATCACCGATATGCTCCACCATGGTTGCCAGTGCTATGGGCATAATCGTAACCACCGAAGTAATCAGTATGGACACATTACCTCCTGCCAGCACAGAGAAAGCAGTTGCCTCCCAGTGAATGGGAAGACCAAGCCAGGGTGCCTCTGCCACAGCCGAAAAATCCACTCTGCCCAGTACTGCTGCCAGTACATAAGAGCCAACCACACCGATAATAATAGGAACAATTTTAATCATACCCCTGCCCCAGATATTACAGATTATTACCAGGGTAATCGCCACAATCGCTATCATCCAGTCAGAAGAACAACTGTCAATAGCAGACTGGGACAAAGTCAGACCAATGGCTATAATAATAGGTCCCGTTACAATCGGCGGGAAAAACTGCATAACCTTACCTGCGCCGAACACCTTAATCAACAGGGAAAGCACCAGATATAAAATACCCGCACATGCCACACCAAAACAGGCATATGGCAGCATTTCCCTGTTTGGCGCACCGTTTAGCATGGGTGCAATCGCCGCATAACCTCCCAGAAAAGCAAAGGAGGAACCCAGAAACGCAGGCACCATACCCTTAGTCAGCAAGTGGAACAGCAACGTTCCCAGACCTGCAAACAATAACGTCGTGGAAACATCCAGACCGGTCAGCATCGGTACTAAGATAGTAGAACCAAACATAGCAAACATATGCTGTATTCCTAAAATCGTAATCTTGGGTGTCCCCAAAACCCTGGCATCGTATATGCCATTCTCCCCCAGTGACACTTTCTTTTGTGTGTCATTTTTACCCATGATTTTTCCTCCTGTGAATCATATATTTAAAACCCTCTCCTACCCATAATATCTGTTCACAGAATATCAGTCAAGCACTTCCACCGCATGGGTCTGCAGATACTCCTTCCATATAGGAATATACTGTGCTTTCAAATGAACGCCATCATTGGTATAACTGCTCTCCAGTCCACCGTTTTCATCACAAATAAGCGGATTTACATCCAGATAGAACACCTTAGTATTATCAGCCAGTTTGGCAATCTCTTCATTCCGGGCCTCAATTCCCTCATTGGTAATATAGTCTCCCTGCCCGGAACGCTGCGAGGTTACTTTCATAATTGCCTGAAGATAAATAACCGCCTCCGGCTGCAGCTCCTGCAGATGGGCTACCGCCTCCTTGTAGGCTTCCATAAAACTCTCCACGGTGCCCGTTCCCATTTCATTAATTCCAATCATCAGATATATTTTGGAAAAGCTCTGCTGCGAGAGTGCCTCTTCTACGGTTATTTTCTGTTTCTGACCGGGAACTTCCACAATGGGGGCATCGAATAATTTATACACCGTAAGTCCGGTAGAGGCATAAAATGTTGCCGTTTCCTCCAGTGCACCATACTCGTACATTCCTACTGTCCGGGAATCACCAATAAATACTGCATCTGCAAAGTAATCGTCCCCCACCGTAATATATTTTACCTCTCCGGGCACAGAATTTTCCCCATTCTCTGACGGTACCCCGGCATTCCCATCCAAACCATCCCCGGAGGTTCCATTCTCTGCCATATCTCCGGAAGATACATTTCCTGATGAGATACTATTTTCTGCTTTTTCACCGCCAGCCAGATAATCCCTCACATCATCAGGCGCCGTTTCCGGGGATATATATTCCCAGTTCCCCAGCGCCTGCCAAACCGATTCCATAGACCGTTCATAAACCTGCCATCCATCATATACCCACAAATAAACAATCCCCGTCACCCCTATTATCACAAGAAAGCTCCACCTCGTTAACCAGCTTCCTATTTTTCTCAAACTATCACCTCATTAAAACCGAAAATACTTGAACGGATTGTTTCCCTCTATTGCCAGCCGCCACACACATACCCACAAAAGGACTGCCAGCAGTAACATGAAAATGATATTTTTCCGCAGCCTCTTATAGATTTTCTGCACCAGTGGCGCACATGCCACAAACGCTGCCAGAAACAGATACCAGTAATCCTTCAGCGCAGGCAGCCAGTCACACTTTCTGACATTTACCCCTTCGATTATTCCAAACATCCTTCCCAGATAAATACGCAACTGGGACAAATCCGTAATCTCAAAACACATCCATGTAACCGGAATCACCAGCCACAGATAAATATGCGGCAGTACTCTCCATTTCGCACAGATACCCAGCCGCTCCACAAATCTCTCCAATACGATACAGCTAAATAAAATACCGCCCCAGATAAAGAAATTTGCACTGAAACCATGCCATGCGGAAGTCAGAAACCATACCACAAAAAGATTACATATGGTTCTCCATTCGCCTTTGCGGTTTCCTCCCAGCGGAATGTACACATACTTACAGAACCACCGCCCCAGCGTCACATGCCATCTGCGGTAAAAGTCCCTTACCGAGCGTGCCATATACGGACTGTGGAAATTCCCCGGCAGGGCAAAACCCAGCATTCTTCCCAGACCGACTGCCATAAGGGAATACCCGTAAAAATCAAAATAAAGATTCATGGAGTAGCCTAAGGCCCCCATCCATGCCATCGGTGTGGAAATACTTTCAAATCCTATCATCCTCACCGAATGCCACAGTGTTCCGATACGGTCTGCCAGCAAAACCTTAAAGGACAGCCCTATAATAAAAATTTTCAGTCCATCCTGTATATGCTCCGCTGTTATCTTTCGTTTCTCCAGTTCTTTACCGACTTCTCCATATGCTACAATGGGTCCCATGATGAGCTGTGGAAACATCGTCACATATGTTGCAAAACGCAGAAAAGAAACTTCTGTGTTGATTTCTCTCCGATATACATCAATCAAATAGGAAAGTATCTGGAAGGTATAAAAACTGATACCCAGTGGAATCCCTTCGCTGCCCATAATCAGTTTACATGACACAAGCACACCAAGATTCCCGGCAACAGCCACCACAAACAGACATTTCCGCTGCCTATATAATCTACTCTTCTTAAGCTCCTTTTTATCACCATTTCTGGCAAGCCTTCTTCCCAGCCAGTAATTGACAATCACTGACACGACCAAACATGCCAGATATTTTGGCTCGCCCATTGCATAGAAAAGTAAGCTTCCCAGCAGAAGCGTTATATTTCTATATTTTGCAGGAGTGATTCCATACGCCAGAAAGAAGACAGGAAGGAAAAAGAGTATAAATTCAATACTGCTGAAAACCAAGAATTATCACATCTTTCATTTCTTCATAAATTATCTTATTGTATATATATATACTATCGTTTTGTGCCATACAATACAACAAAATAATTCTTAATTTTTACTTACAAAATGTTACAATCTCGTAGTATTTCTGTCATAAAATCTGTTACTGTTTCTATCAAAAAATCAATATAACAGTATATAACACTTGACAACAGTTTTATACTGTTATATACTGTTATTCAAGAAGAGGAGGCAGCAGGATTGAAAATAATAATAAACAGTTCACTCATGGTTCCTATTTACGAACAAATTGTAGACCAAATAAAGTTACTGATTCGTAATGGCGAACTGAAAGCAAATGACAATCTCCCATCTGTTCGCGCCTTATCCAAAGAACTTAAAATTAGTGCTTTGACTGTCAAAAAAGCATATGACAGTTTAGAAAGTGAAGGATTTACAGTAACAGTTCATGGTAAAGGAACATATGTAGCGGCTGCTAATACAGAACTCATATTAGAGGAACAGAAAAAGGAGAT
>CAZRZM010000041.1:0-19505 GCA_964604575.1 uncultured Acetatifactor sp. | reverse complement strand
CATTGATATGACTGAATCTCTGGAGAAATATTCGGGATCCAGACTGATTGGAGCGCCTCCCGGATATGTGGGTTATGAAGATGGCGGTCAGTTGACAGAGGCTGTCCGCAGGAAGCCTTACAGTGTGGTCTTGTTTGACGAGATTGAGAAGGCCCACCCGGATGTGTTCAATGTGTTGCTCCAGGTGCTGGATGATGGACGGATTACCGATTCCCAGGGACGTACCGTAGATTTTAAAAACACGATTCTGATTATGACCTCCAACATAGGTGCAGGGTATCTGCTGGAGGGAATTGAAGCAGACGGACAGATACGGTCCGAGGCGCAGGAAGCGGTTATGAATGAACTGCGCGGTCATTTCCGACCGGAATTTTTGAACCGTCTGGACGAAACCATTTTATTCCGGCCTCTCAGCAGAGAGAATATCGGTGGAATTATACACCTGCTTCTTGCAGAGCTGAATACACGTCTGGAAGACAGAGGAGTATCCATTGTCCTTACGGACAGCGCCCTTGCCTATGTGGCAGACAATGCCTATGACCCGGTATACGGTGCAAGACCCTTAAAGAGATATTTACAGAAATATGTGGAAACGCTGGCGGCAAAACTGATACTGGCAGATGCGGTGGCATCAGGGCAGCAGATAATCATTGATGTGGAGAATGGAGAGCTGGTTGGAAAAGTACAGTAAAGAAGGGTAGCTTTTTGGGAAGAAAAAGGATATGATGATTACAATAGAATTGGCAGGAAGGAAGAGAGAGTATGGACAGGATACCCAAAGACCCGGTTATGCTGCTTAGCTTTGTTAATCTGAAATTAAGGGATTTTTATACAAATCTGGATATGCTCTGTGAAGAGCTGGAGCTTGACCGGAAAGAACTGGTGGAGAAACTGGCAGGCATTGATTATCACTATGACAAGGAGCGGAATCAGTTTGTATAAGGAAGATAAAGAAAAAAATAGTGGGCAATTCTACCCGCAAGGGGATGCTAAGGGGCATAAATGCCAGATATGTACCGGCTGTGGCAGGTGCCATGGAACCGGGCAGATGTCTGTGATTACCAACATGCCCCTTGGCGGAGTGTCTGTGGATTTACACAATGATAGAAAAATGCGGCTGGTAACGGTGGACATCGGTACTACCACCATTGCCATGCAGCTTCATGCTCAGGATGGGAGCGTGCAGGACAGTTTTGTAGCTGTGAATCCCCAGGTAAAATATGGCGCGGATGTACTGTCCCGCATCCAGAAGGCACAGAACAAAGAA
Source organism: uncultured Acetatifactor sp. (assembly GCA_964604575.1). Classification (GTDB taxonomy): domain Bacteria; phylum Bacillota; class Clostridia; order Lachnospirales; family Lachnospiraceae; genus Acetatifactor. The sequence goes on along the minus strand of CAZRZM010000041.1, from coordinate 18,238 downwards.
AATGCAGAGGATATGCAGAATATGGTACTTAAGGTGCTGGAGGAAGGGCTGGCCCGTTTCCGCAGACAGACTGGAGGCGGAAGGAATCTGTGCATGGCGATTGCCGCAAACACTACTATGACTTATCTGTTAAAAGGATGGAATACGGAAGAACTGGGACATGCTCCTTTTTTGGCAAGTCATCTGGAACAGACGGAAATTTTCATTGACGGGATGAGGGGATATCTTTTCCCCTGCCTGTCTTCTTTTATTGGCGGAGATATTGTGGCGGGGATACTGGCATGCAGTATGGCAGAGCGGGAAGAAAACACGCTTTTGATTGATTTGGGAACCAATGGGGAAATGGTTCTGGGTAACAGAAAAAGACTTACTGCCTGCTCCGCCGCGGCGGGACCTGCTTTTGAGGGCGGGGTAAACCGTGGCGTCTGGGGGGCGGATATGATTCGTCTGCTGGCAGAGCTTTTGAAAGTGGGAGCAGTGGATGAGTCGGGACTGCTGGCAGAGGCTTATTTTGAGCAGGGAATCCGAATTGGAGGTGTCTGTGTGACCGGACAGGCAATTCGTGCTGTGCAGCTTGCAAAAGGGGCAGTCCGGGCGGGAATACAGATTCTGGCGAGGGAGGCAGGTATTGCCATGGAAGAGATAGACCGGGTGGTTCTGGCGGGAGGCTTTGGATATTATCTGAAGCCGGAAGCAGCGGTGGCGATTGGTCTGCTTCCGCGTGAACTGGAGAAGAAAACGGTTACCGGCGGAAATACGGCACTGGCAGGTGCCCTTCAATGGGGGGCTGACCTGCTGGGGGGAGAGCTGGAAGGAAAAGAGTATTTCTGGAAACGGAAAAATCTGCAGGTGGATTTGCTGAATCTGGCCCAGCAGGCAGATTTTCAGAATATTTACATTTCTTCCATGGAATTAAAACAGTAGAAAAAAATTGTATATTTTTACTGAAAAACATGTTGTTTTTTGTATTCATTTGTTTTTATTGTATGTTTCTATTTCATTATTCGGGCAAATGATGTATAATGGTAAAATAGTAAGGCAATTTGCTTGAGGGGATGGAAAACAGGAGGAAACTGCGATGGATAATAAGAACTGGAATGCAGAAGACATGGCGGAAAATCTGGAACTCGCGGGAATGGAAACAGCAGCGGAAACGCTGCCCACAGAGGGAACAGACGCAGTGGTGGGAGAACTATCGGCGCAAGAAGCGGAAACAATGCCGGAATTTTTACCAGAGAGCACGAATGCGGCGTCAGAAGGCAGCAGCGCACAGCCGGAGGAGCCGGTGGCACCGGGGAGTGCCGGGCAGCAGGCCGGAGATGGGAAGAACAGGAAAGACAAAAAGACAAAGAAGACGAAAGCAGGAAAGAAAAAAAAGCATAAAACAATGTTGTTTGGTATTCGGAATAAGATTATTCTCTGTTTTTTAGTGCCCATTGTTTTTATGGCGGTTATCGGAGTGGTTTCTTATGTAAAAGCCCAGGAAGGTATGAGTGAGAAATTCAGGGAATCTTCCATTCAGACCATGAATATGGCAACGGATTACATAGATATGAGCTGCGGGTTTATTGCCGCTGATGGTATTGAATATGCTTCTGACCCGGAATTGATTCAGTTGATGATGGGATTGTATAAGACAAACCAGGCAAGTGAACTGAAGGTTACGTCCAATACCAAGACCAGTATCAATGCAGCCCAGACCTCCAATGACTTCATTGGTAATATCCATATCATTCCCAAGAAAGGAACCAATATCATTTCAACGGCAACCAAGGCAACGGCAGATGGTATGCTGGACGAATATCTGAGTGATTTGGGTGTGGAGAGAAAGGATTTGGCTAAGTGGGGAGATGTACATACCGCTCTGGATGAGCATCTGGGTATTACATCTGACAGCTATATTCTGACCTGCCAGACCATGTCAAGTTCCAATAATTACTGTGTTGTCGTTGATGTGGACAGAAACAATATCGGGAAGTTTATCCGGACACTTGATTTTGGCGACGGAAGTATTGTAGGTTTTATCACAGACGGCGGACGTGAAATTATATATGAGAATTTGGCAGAAGGTGAGTCCGGCAGACTTTCAGCGGATGAAAATGCGGGTGTATTTTATGGACAGGACTTCTATACAGAGATTGTAAATGGAAGTGAAAAGAAGGGCACCAGCAATGTGCATTACATGGGACAGGATTACTTTTTCCTATACAGTAAAAGCGCTGTGACAAATGCCACAATATGTGCGCTGGTTCCCAATTCCGTTGTTGTGGGGCAGGCAGAAGAGATTCGTACTATTACGATAGGACTGATTATTCTTGCTACCATTATTGTTCTGATAATCGGTATTCTCATAGTAGCCGGTATTCAGAATAATATGAATAGAATTTCCAACAAACTGGAAGAGGTTGCCCAGGGTGATTTGACGGTACAGGTAAAGGCAAAAGGACGGGATGAATTCCGGTATCTGGCAAGTTCGGCTACCAACATGATAGAGAATACCAAGAATCTGGTGAACAAAGTATCGGATGCCACAAGTCAACTGAGTGTCTCCGCAGAGGAAGTGGGTCAGGTATCGGTTGTGGTTGATGAATATTCCAGAAATATCACCGAGGCAATCAGTGATATCAATGAAGGCATGACAAGGCAGTCAGCCCATGCCCAGGAATGTGTAGCCAAGACAGATATTTTATCCAATGAGATTCAGAATGTAAGCCGCGTAGTGGAGGACGTAGAAAAATTAGTCAACAAAACCAACGGCATGATTACCCAGGGTATTGAGATTATCCAGCTTCTGGGCAGCCGTGCAGAAGAAACTACTCAGATTACGGCAAAGGTTGGAGAGAGTATTGAAACCTTAAGACAGGATTCTGAGATAATCAATACCTTTGTGGCAACTATTTCAGATATTACTGAGCAGACAAATCTTTTGTCCCTGAATGCTTCCATTGAGGCGGCAAGGTCGGGAGAGGCAGGAAGAGGATTTGCAGTCGTTGCAGAAGAAATCCGCAAGCTGGCTGATGATTCCGCAGTTGCTGCCGGACAGATTAGTATGAATGTGGAGCATATCGCTGCACAGACCATGAACAGTGTAGAGAGCGCAAACCAGGCGAGAGCCATGGTTGCCCTGCAGTCGGAGGCGGTAACCCAGGTGGTGGATGTGTTCCATCAGATGGGCGATTATATGCAGCAGCTTGTAGCGGGACTGCGCACGATTGTGGAGGGTATTGAGAAAGCCGACCGTGAGCGCGGGGACACCATGCTGGCTGTCAAGAGTATTTCAGAAATTATTGAACAGACAGCGGCGAACACCGAGACCGTGAGTGATGTTGCAGAGAAACTGCTGGCTAATGTGGAGAAATTAAACAGCACTGCACAGACACTGGATGAGAATATGGGTGATTTGAAGTCGGAAGTTTCCGTATTCCGTATTTAAAAAATGTGCAAATAATGAAATTGGGCGCATATATTTTTTAGAGAATGAAAATATATGAGGTGTCCTATGAAAAAATGGAAAGCAGTATTCCTGATAATTGATATTATTTTGGGAGTACTGCTTTTTTGCTCTATCAAGTACGGTCAGTCCCGGACAGTGCAGGGAGTGTCGGGAGATTCCGTTGTTGTGGATTACAAAAAAATAGCCCTGACTTTTGACGACGGTCCCCATCCTTATTATACAGAACAGTTATTGGACGGATTGAAAGAGCGGGGAGTACATGTTACCTTTTTTGTGACGGGAGAACATGCCGAACTGCACCCGGAAGTGATAAAGCGGATGCAGGAAGAGGGACATTTGGTTGGAAACCATACCTACAGCCATATGCAGCTTACCAAAAACAACCGGGAAAAATTCAAGAAAGAACTCATTAAGACCAATGAAATATTGGAGGAAATCACAGGGGTTGAAACGGAATTTGTGCGCCCGCCTTACGGTTCCTGGGACAAATCCTTTGAGGCGGAACTGAACATGTTCCCGGTGCTGTGGACTGTGGACCCGCTGGACTGGTGCTCCAGTAATGTAAGCTGTATTACGGAGAAAATTGTAAGTAAAACCAGAGAGAATGATATTATCCTGATGCATGACTATTATGAGACCTCTGTGACTGCGGCACTGAAAGCGGTGGATGAGCTGCTGGAGGAGGGGTATACTTTCGTGACAGTGGAGGAAATATTGTTTGACTGAGAAGATTTTACATAAGAAAGAGAGGGACATAAAAGATGACGGAACAATATAAAGTGTTTGAAACAGTTCTGACTGGTACGGATAAAGGGAATCCCTATATGGATATCTGGCTGAAAGCCACTTTTCAAACTGATACAGAGAAGATAGAGGTAAACGGATTTTATTGTGGAAATGGTAATTATAAAATTCGTTTTATGCCGTCCAGACCGGGGATATGGAGCGCGGTAAGTCGCTCCAATGCTCCCGAACTGGATGGGATTGAGCTGACCTGTGAATGCGTGCCTGCAAAAGAAGGGAACCACGGGCGTGTACTGCGCAGAGATGAGGTACTTGCGCAGGATGTTTTTTCAGAGGAGGACAAGTTTCATTTTATGTATGAAGACGGCACAAGATTTCAGCCCTTTGGGACAACTTGTTATGCATGGATTCACCAGCCGGAAGAAATTCAGGAACAGACACTGGAAACACTGAAAAAATCTTGTTTTAATAAGGTAAGAATGTGTATTTTCCCTAAATTTTACACATATAACACGGCGAATCCCCAGTACTATGCGTTTGAAGGAAAGGATGCGGATGGTTTTGATTTTACCCGGTTTCATCCGGCATTCTGGGACAATCTGGAGAAACGTATCGGGCAATTGGATGCGCTTGGAATTGAGGCTGATATCATTTTGTTTCATCCTTATGACAAATGGGGATTTTCTAAAATGAGCCGTGATACGGATGTCTTTTACTTAAAATACGCAGTTGACCGTTTGTGCCATTTTAAAAATGTGTGGTGGGCTTTAGCCAATGAATATGATTTACTTTCCTGGAAAACGGTAGAAGACTGGGAACTGTATGCCCATGTAGTGATGCGGCGGGATTCCTATGGGCATCTTCGTTCCATTCATAACTGCGTAAAACTATATAATCATACCCGTCCATGGATTACCCATGCAAGTATCCAGCGGATTGATGTTTATAAGACAGCAGAGGCAGTCAGCGAGTGGCGTCATCTTTGTCAGAAACCTGTCGTGGTGGATGAGTGCGCTTATGAGGGAAATATTAATTATGGCTGGGGAAATATTACGGGAGAGGAAATGACCCGGCGGTTTTGGGAGGGATGTATCCGTGGTGGATATCTTTCCCATGGCGAGGTTTATGTACAGTATGAGCAGATATGGTGGGCACATGGAGGAAAACTGCATGGCACATGTCCGGAGCGGATTGCCTTTCTGAAAGAAGTTATGGCAGATGTCCCTGAAGGAGCGGCGCCCTTGAAGTTAACGCCGGAGAATCACGAGGCGAACTGGGATATTCCATGTTTATGTAAGGAGGATGATAAATCGTATTTTCTATACTATTTTGGATTTTTTCAACCGGCTTTCCGCACCTATAAACTGGCAGAAGGCTGCACCTATGAGATTGAACTGATTGATACATGGAACATGACGGTCCATAAGCTGCCCGGAACTTATTCGGGAGACATCAAAATTGATATGCCGGAAAAGCAATATATGGCTGTTCGCATGAAAAGGGTCTATACTTTATGCAATGGTATTCAATCATAAACTTTTCTGATATAATACAACTGTCAGGATAAAATTGAGGTTGTGGAGGAACAGAACGTATGAGTTTATCGCTTGCAATTAAAAAGTATATACCTGTGAATGAGCAGGAAAAATGTGATAAAGAGCTGATGCTTCAATATATGGCGGACAACGCAAATTATTTGGAGAGGGAAAATCTGGTTGCTCATTTTACGGCCTCCATATGGACAGTAAATAAAGAACGCACGAAAACTTTAATGGTATATCACAACCTCTATGATTCCTGGTCCTGGATAGGAGGTCACGCAGATGGAGACGAAGATTTGTGTGCAGTGGCATTGCGGGAACTGCGGGAAGAAACGGGTATCCGGAATGCAGCCTTAGTGAGCAGGGACATATTTAGTCTGGAAACATTAACGGTGGACGGACATGTTAAAAAAGGAATTTATGTGCCCAGTCATCTGCATTTAAATGTTACTTATTTAGCAGAGGCGGATGAAGAGGAAGAACTGATTGTGAACGAGGCGGAAAACCGGGCGGTGAAATGGTGGTCTTTGGAGGAGGCTCTGCAGGTGCCAAAAGAACCTTGGATGGTGGAATATATCTATAGAAAATTGATTGTAAAGTGCTGATGAGATTATAAAGCCCATATACAATTCAAGGCAGGGGGAGGATATAAATGTTTTCTTTCTTAAAAAGTGTTGGAAAAAACAAAGAACTGGAAGAAATAATTGCAGAGCTGGAATCCAATGTGGCAAATAATTATAAGGACGCAGCCCAGGAGGCGTTGAAAAACTTTGAAAACCGGCTTGCCAGGCTGGAGGAGGATGGCAGCTTAAAAGACAGACAGCGGGAGCATTACGGGGCGAAGCTGTCGGAATACAGGAACCGTCTGAAAGAATTTACGCACAAAGACCAGAAGCCTTACTGGACTTAAGGGAGAGTACCAATGCGAATCATTATTTCACCTGCCAGGAAAATGAAGGTAGACACCGATACCTATGAGGTAAAGGGGACACCGGTATTTATAAAGGATGCCGCAGTACTGATGGAGCGGGTCAGAAAGCTTGCCTTTGCAGAGGCAAAGGAGATGTGGAAATGTAACGAACAGCTTGCCACCCTGAATTACCAGCGCTTTCAAAACATGCGGATGGACAAAAATCTGACTCCGGCGGTGCTTTCCTACGAAGGAATCCAGTATCAATATATGGCGCCTGGGGTTATGGAGCAGAGTGCACTGGATTACATAGAAAAGCATCTGCGTATACTGTCAGGATTCTATGGGGTGCTGGCACCCTTTGATGGGATAGTGCCTTATCGGCTGGAAATGCAGGCGAAATTTCAGGATGAACCACAGAGTCTGTATGATTATTGGGGAGAGCGGATTGCCAGAGAGGTATGCCGCAATGCCACAACCATATTAAATCTTGCCTCGGAGGAATATGGAAAATGTGTCCGCGCCTATTGTCCCGGAGAGGTGAAATTCATAGACGTGGTATTTGGAGAACGGATAGACGGCAGACTGAAGGAAAAAGGTACTTATGCAAAGATGGCAAGGGGCGAGATGGTTCGTTTCATGGCAGAGCGGCAGATAGAGAACATAGAGGAAATAAAGGAGTTTAATCGTCTGGGTTTTACCTGTGCGGAGGAGTATTCGGGGGAGTGCTGTATTGCATTTTCCAGAGAACACAGATAGAAGAATAAGATAGAAAAGGAACTGGTGCATGAACATCGAGCAGGCGAGGAAAATCATAGGGGTTTATGAGGAGGATGACCCGAAAACAGTCAAACGGAAATTCCGCAAGTTAATTGGCTGCTATCACCCCGATGCCGTTGGTTCGGATTCCCCTGAGCACATAAAGCGGGCGCAGGAAATCAATGAAGCATATCATTTCCTGAAAAAATGGATGCTTGCTGCCATTCCTCAAAAAGAAGTGGCAGTGTGGCAGGGGGAGGTAAATGACAAAGCCTTCTGTGAAAGAAATATTTATCAGTATTACAGTATGGATATTTGGGATGTTTCAGAGGAAATGCTCTATTATCAGGTGGCAAGAGGGAGATACATGTGGGACCCGGACGAGGAGGAGTTTGAGCTGTTTCTCACCAGTATCCATCAAGTATCCCATAGTTTATTGGAGACAGTGGAGGAACAGTACGGCAGCACCCGCGTAGATGAGTATGGTTTTGCGGAAAAAAGATTTGCGTATCAGGCAAGGATTTTTGAGTGCCTTGCCATGCAGTATATTCATCCGGCGAACACACTGAAAAAGCTTACGGAGCCGCAAAAATCAGACAGTAAAGGACGGGAAATCTATCAGTTTGGCGCCTTTTTAGGGGAGAAAGGAAACGGTCAGACTTTTCAGACCATGGCGGCACTGGAGGAGAAAGACATACTGTTTCCGGAAGCTTTTCAGGGGAATAAAATCAGGGTAATGGACAGGCATAAATGCTCCCTGGGATTTTTATCCCTGGAGGACGACCAGTTGTATTTCTGCATCATTCCGCTCTTAAAGGCGCGTCTGGCACAGATAAAGCTGGTGATAAACAAAGTGGCGGTGGATAAAAAGCACAGACCATACAGTGTGAAGGTCAATGTGGACTGCTATGTGCGGCTTGAGCAGGATGCGGACGCCTATGAGTGCAGTAATCAGAACTTGATAATTGCAGATATTCTGGCAGAATACGGGAGAGAGTTGCAGAGATGAACAGGACTACGATTTATTTTATCAGGCATGCAGAACCTGATTATAATAACCATGATGATTTGCGGAGGGAATTGTCTGCAAAGGGAATGCGGGACAGAGAGCTTGTCACACAGTATCTGGAAGATAAAAACATAGATATTGTATTGTCAAGTCCCTATAAAAGAGCTGTAGATACGGTAAAAGATTTTGCGGATAAAAAGGGTATGGCAGTGGGCATAGTAGATGATTTCAGAGAACGCAGGGTGGATAGTGTCTGGATTGCTGATTTTGAAGACTTTACGAGGAAACAGTGGAGAGATTTTTCGTTTAAGCTTTCGGATGGTGAATCCATATGTGAAGTCCAGAAGAGAAATGTGGATGCGTTAAAAAAGGTCCTGCAATGCTATCGCGGTAAAAATATTGTTGTCGGAAGTCATGGAACAGCATTAAGCACTATTATAAATTATTTTGATACATCATATGGCTATGAAGAATTTGACAGCATAAGGTTTTTGATGCCATGGATAGTGAGATTTACTTTTGTGGAGGATACTTGTACCGCTATCTGCAAGATTAATGTGTTTGAGGACAGGCAGATTATATATGCCGGTAAGCCGGTATGAGATTGCGGAAGGATATAATATCGAGTATTACAGCAATTCCACTGATTTCCAAAATGGAACGAAGGATGCAAAATATTATGCAGAAGTCTGGATTCCGGTAAAGGAAAAGTAACGTTAAAAGGATAGGCGGCTATGGCAGCAGGGAGGATGGATATGAAAATAGAGATAGAGAGCAATGTGTTGAAATATGTATTGAGAAATGTTTATTTCATCAACGGAACTGCTTATGCAGGAAAATCAACAATGGTAAAACATCTGGCAGAAAAGTACAATGGCATCTGTTGTGGAGAAAATTATCATGATGAATTAATGGGCGCTGTTGATAAGGAATCTCAGCCGAATTTGTCCTATTTCCAGACCATGTCCGGCTGGCAGGAATTTATCAGCCGCACTCCGGAGCAATATGCGGCATGGATAGACGGCTGTTCCAGGGAGGCTGCGGATTTAGAATTGGTAAAACTCATTCAGTTGGCGGAAAAAGGCAAGAAAATATTTGTGGATACGAATATTCCTATAGATATTTTGAAAGAAATTTCAGATTATCACCATGTGGCGATTATGTTAAGCCCTCAGAGTATGTCTGTGGACAAATTTTTTGAGCGTGGGGATGAGGAAAAACAATTTTTGTTAGAGCAGATTAAAAAAGCGGATGACCCGGAAAAAGCAATGAAAAACTTCCGTGACTGCCTTGCCAGGGTGAACAGTGAGGAATGTTATAATACGTATTTACAGAGTGGATTTTTTGCTTATATACGCAGCGAAAATAGTATGTTTGACGAGGCGGTTTCCCGGATAGAGGAGCATTTTATGTTAAAATAGGTATCATAAAACTGTCACATATGCGGCAGTTTGGGTAACAGTTCAGTCTTGCATCGGGTCATGCCTCCGGACCATAGTTGTTCCTATGAAGGCTGTATAAAAACGTCGGCACTTAGGCACCGTATTCTGGTGCCTTATGTGTCCGCTACGTTTTTATCCAAGCGGGAGCGTGCCTGAATAGGAACAACTATGGTCCGGAGGCGTGACCCGATGCAAGGCTGAACTGTTACCAGTTTTGTTATATTGTATAAAATTATGATTGACGTAATTAAGTGTATGTGTTATTCTATATCTGCATATCAGGGAACCGAAATTCTATTTTCAAAAAGCAGCTCGCTTACTAATTCCCACATATGAACAAACAAAATCAGGTGGGAAGAAAACAAGCAGCTATGTAAATACTGTTTTCTTTTCACCTCTATACGAAAGGAGAACAGAATATGATAAAAAAGAAATTGGAGGAACTGAATCTGTTGGACGATTTTCTTTTTGGTGCCATGGTTGCTTATCCGGAGCTTGGAGAGCAGTTCAGCAGAAAAGTATTGGAGATAATTCTTCAAAGAAAACTGGGAAAATTGAAAGTGGTGCCCCAGAAAGTATATCCCGGCAGTGATTCGGATTTGCATGGAGCGAGGCTGGATGTATATTTGGAAGAAAATTGTCTGGAGGACATAGAAGCGGAGGCAATGTCGATTTATGACATTGAACCAGATAAAAATGAGAAAGCAAAAGCTGTTGCGGCTCTGCCCAAAAGGATTCGTTTTTATCATTCCAAGATTGATGCTAAAGGATTAAAAGCAGGTAAAAGTTACCAGAGTCTGAAAAATGTTGTTATTATCATGATACTGCCCTATGACCCATTTGGTCTTGGACGTATGGTGTATACCGTACAGAATGGATGCAGGGAAGAGCCGGATATGCCTTATGATGACGGAGCCAGGACATTGTTTCTATATACCAGAGGGAAGAAAAATATTCCGTCAGAAGAGTTGAGGCAGTTATTGGAATATTTTGAGCACTCTACCGAAAAATATGCCATAAATAATGATCTGCGGGAAATACATGAGATGGTGAGCAGAGTCCGGCAGGATGAGGAGGTCGAATTAAGCTATATGAAGATTTTTGAGCGGGAACAGATGATATGGGAAGACGGAATGGATATTGGCAGAAATGAAGGGGAAGAGTTAAAGCTGATACAGTTGATTCTTAAAAAGGTACATAAAGGTAAAGATATGTATACTATTGCGGAAGAACTGGAAGAGGTGCCGGCAGATATTGAAAGGTTATATGAGACAGTAAAAAGAAATCAGGACAGAACCAAGGAAGAGATTTATGAAATATATTTTGCGGGACGGAAGAAACGGGAAATCTAGTCTGTCCTTTTTGGAATTGTGTTCCTGCTCAAAACAGCTTATAATTATGTTGATTAATGGGAAACTGTGGAAGAAATACATAAGAGGTTTACCAAGTATGAAAAAACTTATTCTTATTTTGGGAGCGAATGGCGTTGGTAAAAGCACAACCGCAGAAATATTATTACAGAAATTATCCAAATGTGCATATATAGATGCTGACTGGTGTCGGGCAATTAATCCATTTCCTTTTACAGATGCGACCAGAACAGCAGTGTCCAATAACATTTATTCTTTATTCAGGAACTATCTTCTTTGTGAAGATATAGAATTTATTATATTTCCATATGGTTTTCATGGAGAACGCAGACAAATATTTGAGCAGGTATTAAACAGACTTAGACAGGATGGTATCGTATTTGAGTTGTGTCCTATTGTTCTTAAGTGCAGCAGTGAAGAGAATAGGGCGAGAGCAGTAAAAGATGGAAGAGACAGCGAACGGGTGGAGCGGGGTATGAAGAATACCTTTGCATTTTATGATAACTATACATATCCGAGTATTGATACAACATATTTGCAGCCTGATGAGGCGGCAGAGAAGGTTTTGGATATATTAAAATGCAAAAAGCAGTAAGGCTCTCTTAATTAAAAAGCCGCCTGCGCGGCGGAATGTGAGGAAATATGAGAAGTATAAACGGTAAGATACATGAAGAAAATAAACCACATGACATGGAAGAGCTGCTGGAGATTATTGCCGCTTTGAGAAGTCCCGAAGACTGTGAATGGGACAGGGCGCAGACTCATGAATCCCTGAAGGAATGTCTGACGGATGAAACCCGGGAGGTGCTGCAGGCCATTGATAATGAGGACGACGATAATCTCTGTGAGGAGCTTGGGGATATTCTGCTGCAGGTACTTCTGCACTGTGAAATTGCGGGAGAGAGAGGCGCATTTACGTTTGATGATGTGGTGCAGGTGCTTTCGGATAAGATGATTCGCAGGCATCCCCATGTATTCGGAAATGTGAAAAGACCGGAAACGCCGGAGGAGAGTCTGGCACTCTGGAAGGAAGTAAAACAGAAAGAAAAGCAGAGAAAAAGCGAAAAGCAACAAAATAACGGATAAAGGCAAAGATTAAAGAAATGATAAAATCAAAAATAAAAGCTATAATAAAAGCAAAGGAAGCGGGAACAGCAGATAGTTTTAGGAAGGTGGCGCAGGAAACGCAGGAGCAGTTTGAGAGAACGGAATTATTACTGGGAACGGATGCCATGAAAAGGCTGAAAAGTGCCCATGTTGCTGTCTTTGGAATCGGCGGCGTAGGCGGTTATGTCTGTGAAGCCCTGGTGCGCAGCGGAGTAGGGTCTTTCGATTTGATTGACAGTGACAGGGTGAGTCTGTCCAATCTCAACCGTCAGATTATTGCCACCCACAGGACGATTGGACAATATAAAGTGGATGCCATGAAGGAGCGTATGCTGGAGATTAATCCGGAAGTGCAGGTTAAAGTGCACAAGTGTTTTTTCCTTCCTGAAAATGCAGGAGAGTTTCCTTTTTTATCCTATGACTATGTGGTGGATGCGGTGGATACCGTAACGGCAAAGATTGAACTGATTATGAGATGCCGAGCGAAGGATATTCCGGTTATCAGCAGTATGGGCGCAGGGAATAAACTGGATGCGGACCGTTTTTGTGTGGCAGACATCTATCAGACAAGTGTCTGTCCACTGGCAAAGGTCATGAGGAGAGAGCTGAAAAAAAGGGGAGTGGACAAGTGTAAAGTGGTTTATTCCAAAGAGCAGGCACTGACCCCGACCAGAATAGTTATGGAAGGGCGCCGCGTTATTCCGGGCAGTACCGCATTTGTACCATCCGTAGCGGGACTGATTATCGCCGGAGAGGTTGTGAAAGATTTGGTATTGGAGAGCATTCTGTCATGAAATATGTAAAGCAGTTTCTGATTATCTTAACCATTTCCTTTATAGGGGAGATACTGAACAAAGTGCTTCCGCTTCCGGTTCCGGCAAGTATCTATGGAATGGTTATTTTATTTGTACTTCTGTGTACCCGTATCCTGAAGCTGGAGGATGTCAGGGAAACCGGAAAATTTTTGATAGAGATTATGCCTGTCATGTTTATTCCAGCGGGCGTAGGGCTTATGGATTCCTGGGGTGTGCTTTATCCCATTCTGGTTCCGGTGAGCATTATTACCATAGTATCTCTGATTCTGGTGATAGGGCTGGGAGGAAGGGTTACGCAGTATGTAATCAGGCACAGTAAAAAGAAGGGAGCGGGCAGGGATGAGTGATTTTTTTGCCACGTCTGTATTTGGCGGTGTTACGCTCAGTTTATTGTCCTATTTTATTGGAATATATTTGAAAAAGAAATTTCGGACAGCATTGTTAAATCCGCTGCTGATTTCCATTATGATAACTATCCTTGTACTAATTGTGGGGAAAGTGGATTATCAGGTATATCATGCGGGGACTGCTTGTTTAAGCTGGTTTCTGACACCGGCCACGGTGTGTCTGGCAATTCCTCTCTATGAACAGCTTGCTTTATTAAAGAAGAATTTCAAAGCAGTTATGGCAGGTATTTTTACGGGAGTGCTGACCAGTCTTATGACGGTATTTTTGTTGTCTGTCATAATGGGACTTTCCCATACGGAATATGTCACTTTGCTGCCCAAGTCCATTACAACGGCAATCGGCATGGGGGTTTCGGAGGAGCTTGGAGGTTATGTGACGATTACTGTTGCGGTGATAGTGGTGACAGGAGTGCTGGGAAATATGCTGGCAGAACCGGTCTGCCGTCTGTTTCGTATTACAGAGCCTGTTGCAAAAGGGGTGGGCATAGGTGCGGCATCCCATGCCATTGGTACCGCAAGGGCAATGGAAATGGGAGAGATTGAAGGGGCCATGAGCAGCCTGTCGCTGGCAGTGGCAGGTATTCTTACAGTGATAGGAGCAACACTGTTTTCTGCTTTTTTATAATCAAAGCAGCAGGGAGGAAACATGAACAGGAAACTTATTATATTTGATTTGGATGGTACGATACTCAATACACTGGATGACCTGGCAGACAGTACCAATTATGCACTCAGGGTCAGCCGGTTTCCCACAAGGACCATAGAAGAAGTCAGGTGTTTTGTGGGTAACGGTATCCGAAAGCTGATAGAGCGGGCAGTTCCGGAAGGAACAGCCCAGGATATGGTGGAGAAAGTGCTGGCGGATTTTACGGTCCACTATGGAGAACATTGTGCAGATAAGACCCGTCCCTATGAAGGAATCGAAGAAGTAATTACCAGACTGCGTGAAATGGGATGTATGACGGCGGTGGTATCCAATAAGGCAGATTTTGCAGTACAGGAATTGTGTGAGCAGTATTTTCCGGGATTGTTTGATTATGTAGTCGGGGAGAGGGAAGGCATTCGGCGAAAACCAAGTCCGGACAGTGTATTGGCTGTGCTGGATAAGCTGGGGACAGCAAAGGAAGAGACGGTATATGTGGGGGACTCTGATGTGGATATTCAGACCGCCCAAAATGCAGGCATTGATATCCTGTCTGTGGAATGGGGATTCCGCGATAAGGAGTTTTTGTTAAAGCACGGTGCGGTCAAGCTGATTCAAAGTCCGCAGGAGCTTTTGGAAAATCTGGGATAATTAATTTCCACGCACTCTTTGGACAAATAAGTTAATTTTGTCAGGGCCTTTACCGGGTCTGTCTTCGTATTCCACACCGGAGGAGACATCCACGCCGTCGGGTTCAAGATATGCGACAGCCTCTGCTACATTTCCCGGATGAAGTCCTCCTGCCAGTAACAGCATTTTTTCATCCCGGGGGAGGGCTGACACCAGTTTCCAGTCAAAGGTTTTGCCGCTTCCGGGTTCCTGGGCATCAAACACATATCCGGCAATCTGGGGACAGTGGCGATATGTTTCGTACCTGGTCATGTCGGATACATTAAATGCTTTCAGTATAGGAAGGGAGATGTGGGACAACAGTTCGGGGCATAAATTTCCATGAATCTGGATATAATGAAATCCCAGATGTTGGATTTCTTTTATTTCTGCAAGAGAAGGATTCACCACAACGGCAACTTTTTGGATGGTAGGGTCCAGGGCGGCAATCAGCCGGGCTGCCTGCCCCGATGAAACATTTCGTCTGCTTTTTTCATAAAACATAACAATGCCTGCAAAGTCAACCTTGTTTTTGTTCAGGTATTCGGTTTCCTTTAAAGTGGTAATGCCACAGATTTTAATTTTAATGGAAGATTTCATAAAAGCCTCCGTTATACGTTATTTTATAGAAGTAATCTTTTGACTTATTGTATCCTGTGCAAATCTTTTTTACAAGAAGAAGTAAGAAAATGCTTGTATTTACGCGTCTGTCATGGTATACTACATACTATTGTTGCGACTTTGATTGGAGAAGTCATTATCGATTCGTAGTGATTTCTCTATTTTTGCGTGTATGAAAAGTATGGTACAGATGAGAGTAACCTAAGTTGAGAGAAAGATAAGGAGAAAGTAGTGAGTAAATTAACAGAAAGTATGAAGGAAGCCATTATGCAAGAGGATATGGACAGGATGGAGGAACGATTTGAGGATGAGCCGGAGGAAGAGGAAGCCGGCAGCATTGCAAGCATTGAGCATTTGCTGGATGACCGTATTTTGAGAGCTATCCAGGAAATGGGATTTGAAAAATTATCACCGATTCAGGAGCAGGCAATTCCCTTTCTTCTGGATGGAGAAGATATTATCGGGCAGGCACAGACCGGAACAGGTAAGACAGCAGCATTTGGTATTCCTGCAATTCAGAAAGTAGACCCTGAGCTTCGTAAATTACAGACAATTATTCTCTGCCCCACCAGAGAACTGGCAATTCAGGCGGCAGAGGAACTCCGCAGGCTTGCAAAATATATGCAGGGTATCAAAATCCTGCCTGTTTATGGCGGACAGGAGATTGGAAAACAGATTATGGGATTGAGAGGGGTCCAGATTATCGTAGGAACACCGGGACGTGTTATGGACCATATGCGCAGACATACCATCAAACTGGACCATGTCAACATGGTGGTACTGGATGAGGCGGATGAGATGCTGAATATGGGATTCCGTGAGGATATGGAACTGATTCTGGGTCAGATTCCCAACGAGCATCAGACAGCACTGTTTTCTGCAACGATGCCCAAACCCATTCTGGATATTACAAACCAGTTCCAGAAGGATGCAAAAATGATTAAGGTGGCAGCCAAGGAGCTGACGATTCCTTTGGTTTCCCAGAGATATTACCGGGTAAGAAATAAGGATAAGGACGCCGCATGTATCCGTCTGCTGGAGTATTACCAGCCTAAGCTGTGTCTGATTTTCTGTAATACCAAGAGAAAAGTGGATGAGCTGGCAGAGGTTTTGAAAAAGCAGGGATACCAGGCAGAGGGACTGCATGGAGATTTGTCACAGCATCAGAGAGATGTGGCAATGAATCGTTTCCGAAATGGAAGCACCAATATTCTGATTGCAACAGATGTGGCTGCCAGAGGTATTGATGTGGATGACGTGGAGGCGGTTATCAATTACGATATTCCCCAGGATATTGAATATTATGTACACCGTATCGGAAGGACAGGACGTGCCGGCAGAACGGGTCGTTCCTTTACTTTGGCGGAGGCGAGGGAAATGTTCCGTATCCGTGATATTGAGCGGGTATGCCATACTACAATTACGGAAAAGAAACTGCCTGGCGCTTCCAAAGTATTGAAGGCAAAAGCAGATAAATTTTTAAATAAAGCCTGGGAACTGCATGAGCAGGAAGATTTGGAGCTGATGAAGAAGTTTTTGCAGCGCAAAATGGAAGAAGAGGACTGTGATGCCCTGGAACTGGCGGCTGTTATGCTGAAAATGCAGGTTGGCGACAAGGGTGACGACATTCCGGTGGATGATTATATGCCCAAACGCTTCGGCAGAAGAGACAGACGTGGCAGGGACAGCTCCCGGGGAGAAGGAAGAAGGGGAGAAGGCTCCCGCAGAGAGGGCCGCAGGAAAGAAGGCTCCCGTGAGGAGGGCCGTAAAAAGGGAGAAGGCTCGCGCAGGGAAGGCCGCAAAAAGGATGATTCCCGTGAGGAGAGCCGCAGAAAGAGTGAGCGCAGAAAAGAAGATTCCCGCGAAGAGAGCCGCAGAAAAGACGAGCGAGGAAAAGATGCTTTCCGCGAGGAGAGCCGTAAGAAAAGCGAGCGCAGAAAGGATGATTTCCGGGACGAGGGAAAGCGTGAGGAACGTAGAAGAGGAAAGCAGCTCAAGGAAAGTTTTGATGTCAAAGCTTATGGTATTATGAAACGTGGGGGAGAGAGCCGCGGAAGTGACATAGGCGAAAAAGCTGTGAGCAGGAAAAAAAAGAACAAGGAATTTTAAATGGGTAGTGGAAACTCTTAAATTGTGGAGGGCTGCATGAGAATAGGAATGGGATATGATGTTCATAGACTGACAGAGGGAAGAGCACTGATTATGGGTGGTGTAACGATTCCTTATGAAAAGGGATTGCTGGGGCATTCTGATGCGGATGTTCTGTTACATGCCATAATGGATGCTTTGCTTGGCGCAGCGGCGCTGGGAGATATCGGAAAGCATTTCCCGGATTCAGACCCGGCTTATAAGGGAATTTCTTCCATGAAACTGCTGAAACAAGTAGGTGAACGGTTGGAAGAAGAGGGATTTCTGATTGAGAACATTGATGCCACAATTATAGCCCAGGCGCCTAAAATGCGTCCCTATATTGACACTATGCGGGAAAATATTGCAGAAGCATTGGGCATACAGGAAAATCAGGTGAATGTCAAGGCAACTACGGAGGAGGGGCTGGGCTTTACCGGAAGCGGGGAGGGGATTGCCTCCCAGGCGGTCTGTATGCTGACAAGTCCCTTTGATTTGACTGCCCAGCCGGTGCAGGGCGGATGTGAAGGATGCAGTGGCTGCCGGGCGTAACAGTTCAGCCTTCCCTCTTCCAATATATTTTGTGGCGTCGGTGCTGTGTCAGGGCTTCTGTCAGCAGG
>CAZRZM010000040.1:0-19521 GCA_964604575.1 uncultured Acetatifactor sp. | reverse complement strand
CCTGCGGGAGTGGGATTGATTGCCGTAACCAGAATCAGTTTTCCGTCAGGGCGGTTCTTGATTTTATCCATATACTCATCCGAAATCTTTGCTTTGTATTTCCCGTAAAGCTCCAGTTCCTCCATGGTGATGTCCAAATCTTCTGCCACTTTGGAAATGGGTTCCAATACCGCCTCCTGCGCAATCTGTATATCTGTCTTCATCTTAACAACCATATCCTTTCCCTGTTTGCTTATATTTCTTCCAATAACTCCTCAAACTGCTCCATACTCATAAGTACCTTGCGCGGTTTCGTGCCCTCTTCCTCACCTACCACGCCATACTCGCCAAGCTGGTCCATAATTCTCGCCGCCCTGTTGAAGCCCACTTTCAGCACACGCTGTAACATACCAATGGACGCTTTATCCTTGTCGATAATAAATCTTCCCGCCTGTTCAAAATATTCATCCCTGGCCTCACCGCCCAAAGAAGCCGGGCCCGCGGAAGAACCGATATTTTTGATTTTCTCCTCAATATCCTCCGCATAGGTGTTCCCAAGAGTCTGATTCTTCAAAAAATCCACCACGTCAGAAACTTCTTTGTCGGAAACAAATGCGCCCTGGATACGCGCCGGTTTTGCATATCCCTGGGGATAAAAAAGCATATCTCCTTTACCCAGCAGCTTTTCCGCGCCGTTCATATCCAGAATGGTACGGGAGTCCACGCCGCTGGATACAGAAAAAGCAATGCGGCTGGGCATATTCGCTTTAATCAGACCAGTGATAACATCCACACTGGGACGCTGGGTTGCGATAACCAGATGGATTCCTGCCGCTCTTGCCAACTGTGCCAGACGGCAGATGGACTCCTCCACCTCACCGGGACATACCATCATCAAATCTGCAAGCTCGTCTACAATAATAACAATCTGTGGCAGTCTGGCAGGCGCCGGCTCCTCCCCGCTTTGACGCATACCTCCCACTTTCTTATTATATTCCTCCAGATTGCGGACATTAAAATCCGCAAATTTGCGATAGCGGTCCTCCATCTCCGTAACTCCCCAGTGCAGTGCCGCCGATGCTTTCTTGGGGTCTGTCACAACCGGAATCAGCAGGTGGGGGATTCCATTGTACACACTTAGCTCCACTACTTTCGGGTCCACCATAATCAGCTTCACGTCATCGGGATGGGCCTTGTACAAAATACTCATAATCAGAGTGTTGATACATACAGACTTACCGGAACCGGTGGCTCCGGCAATTAACATATGGGGCATCTTGGCAATATCCGTAACCACCACTTTACCTGCAATATCCTTACCCACTGCAAAAGCAATATTGGACGGAAACTCTTTAAACTCCCTGCTCTCGAATAAGTCTCTCAGGGCAACCATCATGTTCTCTTTATTGGGTACTTCGATTCCAACAGCCGCCTTGCCGGGAATGGGCGCTTCAATTCGGATATCCGTTGCCGCCAGATTCAGTTTAATGTCATCTGCCAGTCCTACAATCTTGGACACTTTCACACCCTGCTCCGGCTGTAACTCATAACGGGTAACACTGGGGCCCTGGCTGATATCGGTTATGGTGACATTTACACCAAACGTATGTAGAGTCTGCTGGAGACGCATTGCCGTTTCCTTTAACTCGTGTGTGGAGTCACCGGAAACTGCTGCACCCTTCTGTAATCTGGAAAGGGGCGGAAACATATATTTCTTAGGCACTTTCTGCCCGGATTCCTGCATTTCTTTCTGCACAGTCCGCTCTCCACTGATATCCGGCTGGGACGCATTCTTTGGTTTGTCCGGCATTTTTGCAACCGGCTTTACTCTGCCCTCATCCGGCTTATAATCGGAAACACCTTCCTTATGGACACGAATCTGCTCTCCATATGGAAGCTCAGCCTCTTTCTCTATTATCCCTGCTTCCTCTGTCTCATCTGTCTCCTCAGGCTCCGTAACCGTCACCTGATGTATACTGCGGACCTGGATTCTGTCAAAATCAAAATCCCGGGCAGATGCCGTATGCTCTTCCACCCTTATCTCGTCCTCCGGCGCCTCGATATAAGTAATTTCGTGCATGTCGTCACGCCGTTTTTCCATTTCCTGCTTCTTCAGGGCAGTATCTATCATAACGCCCGAAACTTTTTTCTCCATACGGAGGATTTTTTCGTTCTCTTTTTCTTCTGCCCTAAGTCTCTTCTCTTCTTCTCTCCTTGCGCGCTGCTCCTGCTGTTCTACGCGCCTTACTTCCGCGTATTCTCTTCTGCGCTGTGCATCTATTCTGGAACGCTCCCTGATACGTTCACCGCCGTTTTTCATGCTGCCAAGCAGGGATTTTTCCGTCAAAAGTATGACACTTACCGCCGAACACAGCAGTACCACCAGCACTGTTCCTATGGTTTCCAGATAACGGTGAAGCACGTAGGCGAGACTGCCCGCAACCACACCGCCTCCGCATCTTCCATCCCTGCAGGTCTCATAAATTGTCTGAATATTATAAGCTGACAGAGACGACGCATTCTTCGCAATCAAATCACAGACCACGCCCAACATCATAAACAGCACAATACCTGCCACCAGTTTTCTTGATGCTGTAGGATTTCCTTCATTGGCAAACCAGAATGCCACTGCCAGAAAAATGCAGACCGGTACCACATATGCCGTAAATCCAAAGATACCAAACATCACATCACTGATATTTTTACCCACCGGTCCAACCAGTCCAAAATTACAGCAGAACAACAAAAGCATTACAACAAACAGAATAATAAGTCCTATTTCATGAAATAATGCGCTGTCCTGTGCATCCTGATATACATTTGTTTTTGCTCTATTTTGTGTATGGTTATTCCTATTATTTTTAGTAGTTGTATTTTTCTTTCCACTGGTCTTTTTGGAAGCTGATGTGTTCTTGCCTGTCGAAGCCGCCATTTCATCATACCCCTCTATCAATTCTATGAAGCGCGCTCTCTTACAAATATACACAATTTTCGAGAGTACACTCATAAGAGTATACCATTTTTATTCCTGCTTGTCACCATGTATACAATTTTTTTCTATCATGTCATGCAATTTCCCGATTGCCTGACAGATTCCGCCCACTTCATCTATAATGCCGTATTTCACTGCCTCTTCCCCCACCAGAATGGTTCCCACATCCTTTGTCAGAACTCCGGTCTCCATCATCAGTTCCTCAAACCGGCTGCGGTTTATCCGACAATGGTTACAGACAAATCCCGTAATCCTGTCCTGAATAAGCTTAAAATAATCAAATGTCTGGGGTACTCCTATCACCATACCATTCATCCGTACCGGGTGGATTACCATTGTGGCTGTGGGCACAATAAAAGAATAATCGGTACTGACTGCGATGGGCACACCAATGGAGTGACTTCCCCCAAGTACCAGCGAAACTGTGGGCTTGCTTAAGGATGCCACCATTTCTGCTATGGCAAGACCAGCCTCCACATCACCGCCCATGGTGTTAAGCAGCACCAGCACCCCCTGAATCTCACAACTGTCTTCAATCGCTGCAAGCTGTGGCAGAATATGCTCATATTTTGTAGTTTTGGAATTATTGGATAAATTTTCATGCCCTTCCACCTCTCCAATAATGGACAGCAGGTGAATGCTGTGTTTCTGCTCATTCTCTTTTAAAGTTATCTGCCCTGTCTGCTCTATCCGCTCATCCTTATGCTTCTCCTGCTCTCTTTCCTCCTGCTTTTCCTGACTGTTCTTTTCCTGCTCCTTCTGCTTTTCCCTGCCTTGTCCGTTTTTATTCTTTTCCCATTCCTGTTTACCCATAATATTCTTCCTTTCACACAAAAATAAGGACTGTCTTTTCAAACAGTCCTTTCCATTATTCCCATTTACGGCATTATTTATAATTCCTGTTACGGTTAAATATCAAAATCATCATTGTCTGCCACATATACATCATAATTATCCTTACCTTTGGGTACGTCATAGTCAAAATGCATCATAGGTCTTTTGTGCCTTTTGGGAACCGGCAGTGGATTCTCAATATAATTAATGGCTGCCGGTGTCTCCGGCTCCTTATTTACAACATCCATTGGTTTTACACTCTTTCCTTCCTGCCCTGCATCCGACTCCATATCCAAAAACACCACATTTTCTGACATATAATCAGACTGCGTATGGGCTAAACTTCTATATTCCGAGCGGATTCTGCGGATACAGCCTGCTCCAATTATCAGGAATGCAGACAATATCACATAAAAATATACCGTTCCCAAAAAATTACCGGCAAAATATCCCAGCACAGCCCAGCCTGTAAACAGCAAAACCAGAAACCATACCAGCTTTTTGGGATTTCGCACTATGCCGGTAAGCAGTACCAGCAGCAGACAGCCACCTGCAAACAGCACAATACCGGACGATGGCAGAACAGATTCCGTAATCATAGGCGGCAGAAGCACCGCAGCCGCAAATCCTATGCAGGGTACAAAAAATCCCCATACTCTGCGGACTGACAAATACAACATAACCACTGCGGACATCTGAAGCATCATCTGCATCCATACACCCACACGCTCCTTGTTTCCAAACAGACGGAACATTCCATGTAACAGATACAGATAAACCCTCTCGGTTCCACTCACTGTATCCGGTATTCTTTCGTCCATGGACACAAATGCCTGTGTATATATCCGGGGAATCTCATCTTTCTCCTGTATGCTGTGCTCCATCTCCTGTGCTCTCAAAAAAAGTCCTATGGCACACAGAAGAATCACTGTCACGCATTCCGCCAAAATTCTAAAAACATTTGAAGTTGCATGGGCGATATGCTGTCTCTCTTTCATATGTGTTATTCTTCTTCACCGGATAATATTTTCTCAATATTGTACCGGGGTCTGTGTTTCACCTCGATATAAATCTTGCCAATATACTGTCCCACCAGTCCGATTGCCAGAAGCTGCAGACCACCCAGAAACCAGATGGATAAAATCAGGGAAGTCCAGCCTGCCACAACATGTCCTGTAAAATAGGATATCAGCGCATAAATTGCTGCCAGCACGGATGCAAAAATAATAAAGAATCCTAATCCCAGAATGAAACTGATAGGTTTTACACTGAAAGAAGAAATTCCGTTAAAAGCAAGTGCCAGCATTTTCTTCAGGGGATACTTGGACTCACCTGCCACACGCTCCTTGCGGTCATAATACACACTGTCTGTCTGATAACCGATTAAGGGCATCATTCCTCTCAGAAACAGATTGGTCTCTTTGTACTTGGAAAACTCCTCCACCGCGCGCTTTGACATCAGACGGAAATCCGCATGATTGTATACTGTCTTAACACCCATCATATCCATTAATTTATAGAATCCCTGGGCAGTAGTTCTCTTAAAAAAGGTATCTGTTTTGCGCTCTTTGCGCACACCATACACAATGTCACATCCTGCATGGAATTTGTCAATCATCTCTTCTATAACAGCCACATCATCCTGCAAATCAGCATCTATGGATACGGTGACATCACTCATATCCTTAGCTGTAACCAGTCCCGCTGTCAGGGCAAACTGATGCCCCACATTACCTGCCAGTTTTACACCGCATACCTGTACAGGATGGGCTGTATGTTCCTCTTCAATCAGCTCCCATGTACGGTCCCTGCTTCCGTCATTTACAAACAGAATAAAACTGTCCTGGGCAATTTTTCCTTTTTGAACCAAATCATCCAACACGTCCCTGAGTGCCTTGGACGCAATCTTTAATACTTCTTCCTCATTATAACAGGGTACTACTATTGCCAGCTTGTCCATTTTTCCTCTCATTCTGCCGCTCTGGCGGCAAATTTGGGATTATTATTTATTCATCCCAGTTATGATATACTGCCTGCACATCATCGTCATCCTCCAGCAAATCCAATGTTTTCTGGAGATTCTTAACTGCCGTCTCATCCGTCAGTTCCACATAATTCTGGGGAATCATGGTTACCTCCGCACTCAGCATGGGAATACCTGCGTCCTCCAGTGCCTTGCGGACTTCCTCAAAATTATCCGGGTCTGTCAGCACTTCAAAGCTGTCCTCCTCCTCGGCAAAATCCTCCGCTCCGGCATCCAGTGCGACCATCATTAAATCGTCCGCCTCCATGTCGCACTCCTCTTTATCTATAATAATCTGTCCTTTTTTATCAAACATAAAGGATACACAGCCGGGCGTTCCCACATTGCCCTGACCCTTGGTAAATGCGCTTCTTACATTGGCAGCGGTACGGTTCTTGTTGTCTGTCAGAGCATCCACAATGATAGCAATACCGCTGGGACCATATCCCTCATAGGTGACATACTCATAATTCACATTGCCTGCGTCGCCAGCCGCTTTCTTAATACCTCTCTCTATCGTATCATTAGGCATATTGTTGGACTTTGCCTTGGCAATCACAGCAGCCAGCTTGAAATTATTGGTGGGATCCGGTCCCCCCTCCTTTACCGCAACTGCAATCTCTCTTCCGATAATAGTAAAAATCTTGCCTTTTGCAGCATCGTTTTTCTCTTTTTTATGTTTTATGTTTGCAAACTTAGAATGTCCAGACATAACTCTTCTCCTTTTTCCTGTTTCGTACAATACATGTAATCATATCATTAATTTACATTTTCTTCAAGTGCAGATTCTGTGGCTTTAGTCACGGTGACTTTAGTCGCCTGTACTCTCTGTATCATTTTGTTTTCCACCGACAGTATCTGGAAATGATATCCCCCATAATCCACATCATACTGTTCGTCCGGCTCCGGTATGCAGTCAAGACGTGATATCAGAAAACCATTGAGTGTTCCAAAGTCCTCTGTCTCAAACGTAATGCCGAACTTCTCCTCCAGCTCTTCCAGCGGCGTCTTGCCGTCAATCACATATTCGTCTTTTCCCTTTTCTTCAATATATTCTCCATCTTCGTCATATTCATCCTGAATATTTCCCACAATCTCTTCCAGAATATCTTCCATGGCAACCAGACCGTCTGTCTGACCATATTCATCAATAACAATCACCATCTGGAGTTTGTTGGACTGCATTTCCTTAAAAAGTTCATCTATATTCTTAGTCTGTGGCACAAAATGCGCCTCTCTGAGCAGTCCCTCCAGCTCGCGGATGGGAACATCCCTGCAGCTTAAGTCCACATGAAACCGCATGGCATCCTTCAAATGCAGAATACCGATAATATGGTCTATGTTTTCCTCATAAACCGGATATCTGCTGTTTTTACCATTCAGCATACAGGTGACGGCTTCTGTCAGGGTTGTGGAGCCGTCTATGGCTATAATATTGGTTCTGTGGGTCATGATATTCTGGGCTTCCTTATCGCCCAGCTCAAAGATGTTGGATATCATCTCCGCTTCACTCGCCTGAATCAGACCATGCTCATGCCCTTCATTCACCATATTGATAATGGTTTCCTCCACATCCTTCTGGGGCACTGTATTCCCTTTTCCCAAAAGTCGCATAAGCCCTTTTACCGTCAGAGTCACCAGCCCTGCCAAAGGCACCATCACCTTTACGGCAAAATACGCCGGATGAATGCAGGCATATGCCCATTTTTCTGGGGATGCTCCTGCCAGCTCTTTGGGAAGCAGCACTCCAAATGTCAATAATATGTATAGCACAATAAATGTAGTGACAACAACAACCGCCAGTCTGATGATTCCGGATGGCTCCACCATTGTTATCTGTCTTATCATATTCAGGATATTCCGGCACCAGACAGGCAGTATCACAGCACCCACAACCACATTGACCAGAGACACAATAAACTGCATGGAGTTTACATATACCGCCGGCTGCTCCAGATACTTAAGCAGTTTAACTGCTTTTTTGTCCTTCTCCTCCGCTTTCTTTTCCACATCCTTCACATTCAGGGAGCGCATCGCTGCCCCCACGCCATAAAAGAACATATCTACCAATAATAAAACAAAAAATAAAATAATACTGGCCGTCGCGCCATCATCATCCATTGTAAAAAATCCTCTCTTTCGCCTTCTGCTTATAAATTTTCCATAAATATATCATCTCTATACATATTCGTCAAGAACTGCCCTGCTATGTATCCAGTTCCAGACTTACCATCAGGGCCTTGTTCACCTTATTCATAATCTCACCATCCAGATGACATACTCTGTCTTTAAGCCGCTTTTTATCAATGGTTCGAAGCTGCTCTAAAAGGACTACGGAATCTTTGTCCATATCATACATGGATGCCCTAAGCTCAATATGTGTCGGTAACTTTGCTTTATTCATCTTAGAGGTAATTGCAGCGCAGATAACGGTAGGACTATGTTTGTTCCCCACATCATTCTGCACAATGAGTACCGGTCTGACTCCTCCCTGTTCCGAACCAATCACCGGGCGCAAATCTGCATAGTAAACATCTCCTCTTCTCATTATTCCTCCATTCTGCTATACAAACGTATTGCACAAAATCTGTTTGTATCAAACTTGTTTGTATTGGATAGTATTGCCGCTTTATCCGGAGGTATTCAATTTTTTATATAGAGTCTATTCCATATCATTATAATAATCTTTTACCGCCACAATTTTTCCACCCTGAAGGTAAACCCTGGGAATGCGTTTTCCCAGGTCACATACCAGCTCATAATTAAATCTGCCGGACAGGCTTCCCAGAAGTTCCGCACTGATATGTTCTGTGCCGTCAAACCCAATCAAAGTAACTTTATCGCCTTCTGCGGCCTCTTTAATGTCAGTCACATCCACCATAAACTGGTCCATACATACACGGCCAAGTATAGCCGCTTTTTTCCCATGAACCAGCACATATCCTTTATTGGAAAGTGAGCGCGGATACCCATCCCCATAACCCAAAGGAATCGTTGCCACCTGAATATCCCTGTCCGCCGTATAGGTTCCGCCGTAACTGATGCTTTGACCGGCGTGGACTGTTTTGATATATACGATATGGCTGTAAAGAGACAATGCGGGTTTTAGCGGCACCACACCTTCCCCAACCTCCTCGGAGGGCATCAGACCATACAGGGTAATTCCTGCCCGTACCACATCCATATTGGCATCCGGCATCTCCAGAATACCTGCGCTGTTGGAACAATGTTTTACCGGAATGCTGCATGACAGTTCTTTCTCGATTCTTTCCACAAACCCTTTAAAAAGAGACAATTGTCTGTTGGCGTCCGTCTTATCCGCCATATCCGCCTTGGCAAAATGGGTAAAAATCCCCTCTATCTCAATCTGCTCCTGCGCCATCAGCTTTCTTACGAATGCAAGCCCTTCTTCATCCGGCGTGATGCCGATTCTGCCCATGCCAGTATCCACCTTGATATGTACTTTGATTTTTTTCCCCACTTTCTCTGCCGCCTGGGCAAGCTGTGGAATGGAATCTTCGCGGAAAACAGCCGGGCGGATTTCTTCCTCTGCCAGCATCTCATAGGAATAAGGAAAAGTATATCCCAGAATTAAAATGGGTTTTTGTATCCCTGCCATACGGAGAATATGTGCTTCCTCCGCTGTAGCCACCCCAAACCCATACATAAAATCCAGATGCTCCAGAAGGCGGGCAATGGGCAGAGCGCCATGTCCATAGCCATCCGTCTTAATCACACCCATCATCCGGGTATGTGGTGCCAGATTTTCTTTCATGTGGCGCATATTGTCCATAATCGCATCCAAATCTATCTCTGCGTACCCTCTCTGATAAGAGTTCTTTTTTTCCATCAGCTTATCCATTTGTCCATTTCCTCCAATGCCTCTATCATATCACCCGCCATGCAGGCATATTCTCCTCTGAGCGAAGCTGCATAATCTCCGGCACAGGCGTGCAGATAAACACCCACACCTGCGGCGGTAAATCCATCCATCCCCTGTGCCATAAGGGATACGATGATTCCTGTCAATACATCACCGCTTCCCGCGGTTGCCATGCCGCTGTTGCCGCGCAGATTCACACAGACCGGCATCTGCTCCTGACAGATAAATGTCCGGGCATCTTTTGCCACCACAATTTTATGAACTGCCTGTGCATAGCCCATGGCCTCCTGAAGCGTCCTTTCCTTTACTTCCCTTACAGAATGCCCCACCAGTCTGGCAAGTTCTCCCACATGGGGGGTCAAAACCACACTTTCCTCTTTTTGTGCCAGCCTCTGATGCAAAGCCTCATCCTCTGCCAGAATATTTAAGGCATCCGCGTCCAATACCAGTGGCTGGCTGCTTTCCTCCAATACTGTCCTGAGGCATTCTGCCGCCTCTTCTCCTCTTCCGATACCCGGTCCTACAGCCACCACATCCGCCCACTTCAGGCCATCCTGCAAATCCTCCGCTGTTCCCAATAAGGCTTCCGGCAGTGTTTCCTGCAAAATTACACGATTGGAGGGCGGCGTAATCACCTTCACCATTCCCGCACCCATGCGGTAGGCGGCTTTGGCGGATAAAACCGCCGCACCAGCCATATTATGACTTCCTGCTATCAAAAGCACTTTTCCGAAAGTACCTTTATTTCCTTCTTTTTTTCTCGCAGGCAGTAAACTTCCCGGATTTTCATCATAGCAGAACATGGAGGGCTTATCCCCCAAAAAGCTTTCTTTCCCGATTCCTATGGATACCTCTATGATATCCCCGGCATATTCCCTGCCTTTTCCCAGTACCAGTCCTCTTTTGGAGAAGCCAAATGTCACTGTTTTATCTGCCCGGACCGCGCAGCCCAGAACCACACCATTATCTGCATTCAGACCGCTTGGAATATCCAGTGCAATCTTAAGCCCCTTTCTTCTGTTAAACCGCTCGATTGCCCCGGCATACTTATTCCTGACTTCTCTGGACAGTCCCACTCCAAACAAGGCATCCACATTAACAGTATATTCTCCCTCCGGCTCTTTGCTACCAATGGTTACAGGATAATGCGCGAGAATATTCCGCTGGGTAATCCACTGCCCGGTGGCTTTCTCCTCCTCTCCTACTATCCATATCGCCACGCGGCAGCCCCGCTCTGCAAGAAGTCTTGCCAGTGCAAGTCCGTCCCCACCATTATTGCCTACACCTGCCATGATAAGGACACTTTTTTCCACCGCAGAATTTTGCTCCAGCTCCTGCCATATGACCTCCGATGCCTTCAGCGCTGCCCTCTCCATCAGTACAAGCCCCGGAACTCCTATTTTCTCTATGGTATTGCTGTCATATTTTTTCATTTCCGATGCCGTAACTAAATATTTCATTGTAATCTCCATTCCAGATAACAAAGTGCTCCCGACTATTATCCGGGTCGGGAGCGTTTATACCAAATCACTTTACATTTTTATAGGCTGCCATTTTTTTCTTATTCCAAATATATGCCTGATATCCCAGCAAAAATACCATTCCCATTTTTCCCATACAGTGAACAGTTCCCACAGCAAAGCCCAAATCCGTAGTTCTGCCCAACCGGTTTTTCATGACAAGGGCAATATAACCGGATGCAAGAACACATATCATAATAATGATTCCAAGGGGCAGTCTGCGCTCCTTCTGCCCAAAATACAGCAGGATACATCCTGCCAGTACCAGCGGCACCAGCAAATCCGTCGCCCATGCACTGATGCCCAGATATCCGTTGTGCTTTATTTGAATATCTATATAAGTCATTAAAAAGAAAAAGGCGTATAAAAGATACGGAATACTCATAATGTATCCCGTCACTTTTGCCGTCAGCCTGTTTTTGACTGATAAAACCAGTCCTGTCAGTGCCGCCCCCAAATTTATGACATACCCTGCCATGACAATAACATCCAAAAATGAAACCTGTCCTGCCGGTGTGTGGGCAAGTGCCTCACCCCGGCACACCAGGGAATACAGGCTGAAAGTACACATCAGCATATAAGCTATTGTGGCAATGGTATACAGAACCGTCTGGATAATATTCTCCATGGGCTGCGCAAGCAGAGGCTCTCTCTCAATATTCTCTTTCAGTTCTTCACCGGAGAGAAGTTCGTCAATCGTCACATTCAAAATCTGGGCAATTTTCTTCGCTGTAAGCAAATCCGGATAGCGGGCTCCGCATTCCCATCTGGAAACTGCCTGTCTGGTAACATAAAGCATTTCCGCCATTGTCTGTTGGGTCATTCCCTTTTCTTCCCGAAGCTGTTTGATTTTTTCTCCAAACTCCATCATAAAATATGCTCCTTTCCATTTTTTAAGCATATTTATTGTAATCTGACCCTCTCTGTCCGGAAAAGAAACACTTTGATTTCCGGAGGAAACAGTATGGTAACATACACTATTCCTCCTTCTGTTTAAGCGTCTCAGGCGCTTTGAGTGCCTCAGGCGTTTTGGGTGCTTTGGGGTGCTGCTCTTCCGGATTATATTTCATATCAAACAGATTCACCACATCTGCGCCAAATATATCATTCATATAAGTATAAATTTCATGATTTTTCTGTTCCATTTCCTGCTTTTGGATAAGACGTTTCTTTAAGGCAATTCTGATTTCCGTCACCCAGTCAGCAATTTCCTGGATTTCGTCAGTATTCTGCTGAATGGTGTCATAACAGTACTCCATTGTCAGCATCATAAGCTCACGATTAACTCTTTCAATCTCCCGGGGCAGGTCCATTAATTCATCCTGATAGCTTTCCAGTTTTTCATTGCATTCCGCAATCAGACGCTTATGCTCCTCTATCCTTTTTTCCATCTGGGCATCCTTTTTCTGCCCTGCCTCATCCACCATGGGCATGATTTCATTCATAAGCTTTTTCTTGAGTTTCTTGATATCTTTGGATTCTGTATTTAACTTGCCCTGACGCTTTAACAGTGCATTCAGTTCCTCTTCCAGATTTTTGGCAGTGTTTCTTCCCAGTTCATCCAGCAGACGATACCATTTATTGTCAAGGGTCAGTACCGGTATTTTCTTACCTATAAGTGCATTTAAAAAGACATCTTTTTTTTGACTGCCTTTTTTCCCTGCCATCCCAAACACCCCCAATTCTATGAAAGATTACTGCTCTCCATCATATAACGGTTTATATTGTAAGACAGCTTCATCAGACTGTCGGACAAATGTACATTTTCCACCTGGATTCCATCTGGCAGATTTAAATCCACATGGGCAAAATTCCAGATGGCACGAATACCGTTCTTAACCAGTCTGTCTGCCACTTCCACTGCGCTCGTTTTGGGGATTGCAAGCACTGCAATATCAATATCATTCTCCCGCACAAAGCTTTCCAGCTTCTCCATGGGCATTACCTTAATGCCCCGTACATCCCGGCCAATCAGCTCCGGATTATTGTCAAACATTCCGTAGAACATAAAACCGCGCCGCTCAAAATTCATATAATTGCCCAGTGCCCTCCCCAGATTTCCGGCTCCTACAATGATAAAATTATGAGTGCGGTCCAGTCCCAGTATCCTGCCAATCTCCTGGTACAGATACTCCACATTGTAACCGTACCCCTGCTGACCGAAACCTCCGAAATTATTAAAATCCTGGCGTATCTGTGATGCCGTAACTTTCATCAGCTCACTGAGTTCCTGTGAGGAAACCCTCTCCACACCTTCATCCTTCAAGTCCCCTAAATATCGCAAATACCGAGGCAGCCGACCTATTACAGCCTGTGAAATTTCTTTTACTTCCAAGGTTCCAACCTCCATAAAAAGTACGCCTGGAACGTACCAATTCAGCTATCTGTATTTTATCTTAATGTTAAAATAATGTCAATGAATTGACAGTATAATTTATAGAATGTAAAATATTTAACAATGGGAAAAAATTATGAATTTATATATAGAAAAGGAAGAAAATTATGATACTCTCTTGTCAGAATATATCAAAAGCATTCTTGGAAAATCAGGTGCTTCAAAATGTCAGCTTCCACATCGAGGATTATGAGAAAGCCGCCATTGTGGGCATCAACGGCGCAGGCAAAACCACGCTCCTGCGTATCATTGTCGGCGCCATGCCGGCAGATGACGGACTTGTGACCCTTGCCAAAGACAAAACCATTGGTTATCTGGCACAGAATGATGCAGTGGACACGGAAAATACCATTTATGAAGAACTGCTTTTTGTCAAAAAGGAACTGCTGGAACTGGAAAACCGAATGCGGGAATGTGAACAGGCGATGAAACATGCCTCCGGGGAAGAACTGGACCTGCTGATGAAACAATACACCTCTTATACCCACACCTATGAGCGTGAGGACGGCTATGCCTATAAAAGCGAGGTTACCGGTGTCCTGAAAGGTCTGGGCTTTACGGAGGAAGATTTTACACGTCCGGTATCCACCCTCTCCGGCGGGCAGAAAACCCGCGTTGCACTGGGTAAACTGCTGCTCAAAAAGCCGGATTTGGTTATTCTGGATGAGCCTACCAACCATCTGGACATGAACTCCATCGCATGGCTGGAGACTTATCTTCTCAACTATAAAGGAGCGGTACTCATTGTCTCCCATGACCGTTTTTTCTTAGACCGCATTGCCACGAAAATTATCGAAATCGACCAGACAAAGGCAACCACATTCCAGGGCAACTACTCCGACTATGCCGTAAAAAAGGAGCAACTGCGCATCGCTGCCTGGAACGCCTATATTAACCAGCAGAGAGAAATCAAACATCAGGAAGCAGTTATTGAAAAACTCCGCTCCTTCAACCGGGAAAAATCCATCCGTCGGGCAGAAAGCCGGGAAAAAATGCTGGATAAAATAGAAGTGCTGGACAAACCCACCGAAACACGGGCTGATATGCGGTTAGTGCTGACTCCTGATATCCAGAGCGGCAATGACGTCCTTACGGTGGAGCATTTGGGCAAAGCCTTTGATTCCAGACAACTGTTTTGTGACATCAACTTTGAAATCAAGCGCGGCGAGCATGTTGCCATAATCGGCGATAACGGCACCGGTAAAACCACACTGTTAAAAATCCTCAATGGTCTCCTCCCTCAGGATAATGGCACTTTCCGTCTGGGCACCAATGTGGAGATTGGCTATTACGACCAGGAACATCATGTGTTACATACAGAGAAAACATTATTTGATGAAATCTCCGATGAGTATCCCTATTTGAACAATACCCAAATCCGCAATGTACTGGCGGCTTTCCTCTTTACCGGAGATGATGTGTTCAAGCGCATCGGCGATTTGAGCGGCGGGGAAAGAGGACGCGTGTCCCTGGCAAAACTGATGCTGGGAAATGCCAATTTCCTGATTCTCGACGAGCCCACCAATCATCTGGATATTATGTCCAAAGAAATTCTGGAGGATGCCATAAGTAACTATCAGGGAACGGTGCTCTACGTTTCCCATGACCGCTACTTTATTAACAAAACCGCACACCGCATTCTGGATTTGACCGCAAATACACTGGTAAACTATATCGGCAATTACGATTACTATCTGGAAAAACGGGAAACGCAGATGGCAGCACTCCCCCACCTCTCCCAGACCACAAAAGCCGTAACTTCCTCCGATTCTGAGGTAAAACTGGACTGGAAAGCCCAGAAAGAGGAGCAGGCAAAACAGCGCAAACGGGAAAATGATTTGAAAAAATGTGAGGACGAAATTGCCGGACTGGAAGCCCGCAAAGCAGAAATTGAGGAAGAAATGTCGGACTCTGCCATCGGAACCCAGGTACTGAAGCTGCAGGAGCTGGCAAAAGAAGCTGCCGAACTGGACAGCCGTCTGGAAGAGCTGTATGAACGGTGGGAAACCTTAGCGGAATAAGTCTATTTTAATGAGGAAGCAAATTTGACTATTGATTTGGGCTGGTATCCAAGTTATGATATGAACGGAAGCTATATTTTATTGCTGGTGAAAGACTCCAAATGGGATTGTCCGTTAGAACAAGTCTCAACTAAGTCAAAAAAAGAAATTGTCGCTTACATTGAAAAATGGGTGTGCCATAACTTTTTTGCAAAGTATAGCGGTAAATAATCAATCAAAGGTAAAATAAGCGGACTAAGGAGGTACAAAATGACAGATATAAAAGGTATATCAGAAATGGTTACTCCTATTGCGCAGAAATATGGTGCGGACAGAGTGGCATTGTTTGGATCCAGGGCAAAAAATACAGCAACGGAAATGAGTGATTATGATTTCATTATATCAAAAGGAAAAATACAGTCATTGTTTCAATTAGCCTCTTTTATTGATGAACTTGAAAAAGTATTCGGCAGAAATGTGGATGTGATTACAGATACATCAAATGATACTGACTTCCTTGAACAGATAAAGAAAGATGAGGTTGTCGTTTATGAAGCAGAGAGATAAGGCAATATTAATAAAAATAATGAATTATTGTACAGAAATCAAGGATACACATAATTATTTTAAACAAGATAAGGAACTCTTTACCAATGAAAAATGTGGTTTTATATACAGAAATTCAATTACTATGCCAATACTTCAAATTGGAGAACTCGCTAAGACATTATCCACAGAGTTTTTGGATGAATATACAAAGATACCCTGGAAAATGATTATGCGGATGAGGGATATTGTGGCACATCATTATGGAAGTTTAGATTATGGAATTGTATGGAATACGTCCATGTCAGATATCCCGGAACTCTATCTTGGAATAAAAGAAATATTGAACGGATGAGGAATTTGGCGTACCCTCGCCTGAACCAACATTCCCGCAGAATACATTTTGCAGAAACTTTAGGTGCTGTGACGGGGCTTCTGTTATCAGGCATGGTGGAGGATGGTGATTTTTCTTACCGGGCAGTCAGGAAACAAGGGCGCACGGAAAATTGCGCATGAATGCCCAATCGGCAATTTAAGCGCCTGGAGGCATGGATGCCTCCAGGCGCCGACCCTGCAAAACTATTTTATACCTGACAAAATAACATTGTTTCGGAACAAGTAATACTATCTTTACATCATGCTGTCCAGAGTTTCCCGGATTGCTTTGATAAAGTCCAGACTGTTTAAAATCACTGGATTTTCGCAGGTGGAAATCAGGGACAGGCTCTTTGTCATTTTACCGTCTTCCACTGTCTTGATACATGCTTTCTCCAATTTGTCAGCAAAGTCTACAAGCTCTGTAATACCATCCAGTTCTCCTCGTTTGCGGAGCGCACCGGACCATGCAAAAATAGTAGCGATGGAGTTGGTGGAAGTCTCCTCTCCCTTTAAATGTTTATAATAGTGACGCTGTACGGTACCATGGGCAGCCTCGTACTCATACACACCGCTGGGGGAAACCAGTACGGATGTCATCATGGACAAATCACCATAAGCTGTTGCCACCATATCAGACATGACATCTCCGTCATAATTCTTGCATGCCCAGATAAAACCGCCTTCGGAGCGAATTACCCTTGCCACCGCATCATCAATCAAAGTATAGAAATATTCAATGCCCAGCTCCTCAAATTTCTCCTTGTATTCTGTGTCATAAATCTCCTGGAAAATATCCTTGAAATTATGGTCGTATTTTTTGGAGATGGTATCCTTGGTTGCAAACCACAAATCCTGTTTTGTGTCAATGGCATAACCAAAGCAGGCTCTTGCAAAACTGGAAATGGACTTGTCCGTATTGTGGATACCCTGAATAATACCTGCACCGTCAAAATTATGAATCAGCTCGCGAATTTCCGTGCCGTCCTCTGCGGTATAAACCAGTTCCGCTTTTCCGGCTCCGGGCACTTTAATCTCCGTATTCTTATAAACATCGCCATAGGCATGACGGGCAATGGTAATTGGTTTTGTCCAGTTCTTTACATAGGGAACAATACCTTTTACCAGAATGGGTGCGCGAAATACTGTACCATCCAGAATCGCACGAATGGTGCCGTTAGGGCTTTTCCACATTTCCTTTAAATGATACTCTGTCATTCTTGCCGCATTGGGTGTAATGGTGGCACATTTTACGGCAACACCATATTTTAAAGTGGCATTTGCAGAATCTACCGTAACCTGATCGTTGGTCTCATTACGATACTCCAGCCCTAAATCATAGTACTCTGTCTTAAGGTCTATGTAAGGAAACAGCAGCTCGTCCTTAATCATCTTCCAGAGAATTCGGGTCATCTCGTCCCCATCCATCTCTACCAACGGTGTAGTCATCTTAATTTTTTCCATGTTGTTACCTTCCTTTTTATTCATATTTACCATACGCACACGTTTTTGTGCATTTCAAGTTTGGGCGTGTGCGCACAAACTTGGGATTGAAAATTATAATTTTCAATCTTATTACCTTTATCTGCCAGCTTTACTCACTCTGTTTTCTCTGTGCGCAGATAAGCCTCATGCAGACCATTCTCTACCATATTACCATACGCGTTAATCATATGTCTATTGGCAAGTTGTTCTGCCAAATCCGCATTCCCCGCCTTGATTGCCTCCAGAATCTGCTCATGTTCCGCGTTGGACTGGGGTCCGCGGTTTTTGCTGGATAAAGTTTTCCTGCGTACACGCAGTACATACTGGTGAAAATCCTTCAACTGATGCTCCAGAATCTTGCTGTTACATGCTTCATACAAAATATCATGAAAACGGTTGTCCAGCTCCGCCAACTGTTCCAGATGCCCTTTCTCCGCATGGAATCTGGCGAGATACACATTCTCTTCCATCTCCTCTAACTGCTCTTTGGTAATATGCTCCGTCGCCCAGCGGGCACACAGCCCTTCCAGCAGTGAGCGAATCATATAAATGTCCTTTACATCTTTCTCCGTAATCCCCGTCACATAAGCGCCCTTGTTGGGAATAATCTGAATCAGTCCCTCCAGCTCCAACTGGCGGAACGCCTCCCTGACCGGAGTACGGCTCACTCCCATCTCTTCGCCGATGGCAACCTCCTTTAACTCCTCATATTCTTCATATTTACCACTTAAAATATCATCCCTCAGCTTATGAAACACGCGTCCACGCAGGGAATATTTGTCCGTCACTTCCTGTTTTACATCATAATTACCCAATTATGCTTCGCCTCCCACTTACTTTTCCTGTCCAAACCTGCTACTGCGCCTGCTCACTTCTGCCTAATGTTATATTGAGTTCATCACATACGCGGTTTACACAGGCAACAATTTCCTCATCCGTAAGCACTGTAACACGTCCTCCGGCATACTCTCCATCCACCCATTCTTTTATCCTGTGAACCAGCTCGGAAGTTTTGTCCACCTGGGCATCTTCTTTCAATTTATAATAAGTATTAAGCCAGTGTGCAATACCTGCCAGACCGGAGGTATTGGATATGGCACAAAGCACCGGACGGTTCAGGAACTTCTCGGTATCAAATATATTGTATATCTCTTCATTTTTTAATAGACCGTCCGCGTGGATGCCCGCTCTTGTCACATTAAAATTCTTACCCACAAAAGGAGTCCTGGGCGGTATCTGATAGCCGATTTCCCGCTCATAATACTCTGCCAGTTCCGTAATAACTGTGGTATCCATCCCATTCAAATCACCTTTTAACTGTGCATATTCAAATACCATTGCCTCCAGAGGCGTGTTTCCCGTTCTCTCACCAATACCAAACAATGAAGTGTTGACACCACAACAGCCATACAGCCATGCGGTAGTGGAGTTGGAAACTGCTTTGTAAAAATCATTATGTCCATGCCACTCAATCAGTTCATGGGGCACT